>DASVUU010000615.1:0-10212 GCA_036386935.1 Cytophagaceae bacterium
GTCCTTTCAAACTTTCTATATAACCGACCCAATTTAACTTTTGGAATTGAGTGGAATGGCGGAAGCCCTGAGATTGTTTGTAATACAATCAGCAATGGAAAAGGGTATGGTATTCAAGCTTTTTGTGACGGGTCAATTGCAAACAATATAATCCACGATTTGGACAAAGATTCTTTTGCAGGTATCGAAGTTCTTCGAGGCTCTCCTAGGATTGGAAACAATTATATCTATAAATGTGTGAATGGGATAACTATCAGAGCAAATACTGACGTTACCATCAACCCAACAATTACCTATAATACCATCATTAGTAACAAATACGCTGGTATAACTTTTAGTACGCTTTACTCTTCAGGTGTGGTAAAGGATAATCTTATCTCTAATAATGCAATAGGCATTCTTCAACTTAGCTCTATCGACAATGGAATTAACACGACACCTAAAGAAGTTTCTTATAACCTTATTTTTGACAATGGCAAAGATTTCGAGGGTGTAAAAATTATCGGTATTGGCGAACAAGTGAGTGTCAATACTAACGGTGACCCTGTTGATTCATACTTTAATGTGATGTCTAGCGCTAAATTTTTGAATGATACTCCACCTCAAGCATCTGCAATTTCCCCAAGCCTTGGTGCTGGTGAGAACAAGACGAATATTGGTTATAACGATGAAGGTAAATGCTCTAAAATTGTTACCTCCGCTATGTCTAAAAGCAACTCATTCACTAGTGAGATATATCTCTACCCAAACCCGGTGCTTGATTATGCTACTCTCAATTTCAAACATTCAGTTCAAGGAAATACTAAAGTGGTATTATATAATGTATTGGGCACAGAAGTTTACAGCAAAGATTTTAATAGTTCTGATGAAATAAAAATGGACCTTTCGGCTTTAGGTCATGGTACTTACTCCTGCGAGGTTTCAAATGAAGATCATAAGAAAGTATTGAAATTGATCAAGTAAATAAACCGTTTTGCTAATTATTGGACACCTAAGGCCTCCATGAGGAAACCTTAGGTGTTGTTATTTTGGTCCCAACTGATTAAATCCTCTAATCTCAAATCAAAATAGCAGCTTAATTGTTGTTGTTAAATCGTTCTTATAGATATTACAATACATCGGAGAAATACTTAATAAAACCATGGAAACAAAACAAATAAAGGCTTTTGGCGCAGAAGCTGCTACTGCCGATTTGAAACAAATGACCATCCAACGCAGAGAAGTCATTGCTGATGACGTAGAGATTGAGATCTTATTCTGTGGTGTCTGCCATTCAGACTTGCATACAGCAAGAAACGATTGGGGCGGAACGGTTTACCCTGCTGTGCCAGGGCACGAGATAATAGGCAGAGTCGCTCGTATCGGAAGCAATGTAACAAAGTTTAAAGTGGGTGATCTAGCCGGCGTTGGCTGTCTTGTCGACTCTTGTAAAACCTGCGAAAGTTGCAAAAAAGATTTGGAACAATATTGCCTCAACGGTTTTACCGGAACATACAATGGCAGAGATAGACACCTAGGTAGGCAAACATTTGGTGGGTATTCTGAAAAGGTGGTAGTTGACCAGCATTTCGTTTTGAACATCCCTTCAAATCTTGATCTCGCAGCTACTGCTCCCCTACTTTGTGCGGGAATTACTACTTGGTCCCCCCTGAGACATTGGAACGTAGGCGAAGGAAGTAAGGTGGCAGTGGTTGGATTAGGCGGCTTGGGCCATATGGCTATAAAGCTGGCTAAAGGGCTGGGTGCACATGTCACACTTTTATCACGCTCAAAAAATAAGGCAAATGATGCCCTAGAGCTTGGCGCGGATGATGTAATCATCTCTACAGATGCAGCTGAAATGAATAAGGCAAAAGCAAAATTCGATCTCATAATCGATACTGTACCTTATGTGCATGACATCAATCCTTACATATCCACGCTCGCTGTTAGTGGTACGCTCGTATTGGTAGGTTACCTAGGGCCGTTAGATCCTTTCTTAAATTCCGTTCCGATGATATTAGGAAGAAAGTCTGTAGCAGGCTCGTTGATTGGAGGAATCGCAGAGACGCAGGAAATGCTCGACTTCTGCGGGAAGCACAATATTGTCTCAGAGATCGAGATGATTAGTATTCAGAATATCAACGAAGCTTATGAAAGGATGCTGAAAAGTGACGTGAGATATCGCTTTGTGATTGATATGGCTTCTCTTAAAATTTGAGAAACCATTTTTCATATTAGACTAGACTAGATCATTTAAGGTGGATGCTAGAACAACAGCATCCATTTGTTTTATATTTAGGATTTGCTTCACCCTAAATCTCTAATTTGATCTATTCAAGACAGCTTTTGCATGTAGTTATTGCGCTCAGGAAGGATCATATGTTTGAATTACAAGATTGCAAAAATGAAAATTTCAGCCTACATTCATAGTTAAAAAATAATATTTGACTGTAATATTGAATTATAAGTAGTCATAATTTGTATTTAGCTATCAATACTCTATAGATTTACATTTCGTGTTTCTGTCTCATTCAAAATAAAATATAATGGTAATCTTAGCCTTTTTTGTATTTCATTGGTATGCATCCCTTTTTACACAAACCTTCTTTCATCACAGGTACGGAGCGCACAAAATGTTCACAATGAGCAAGTTTTGGGAAAAATTCTTTCACCTAATATCCTATGTTCTTCAAGGCTCCTCCTATCTTACGCCAAGAGCCTATGGGATAATGCATAGAATGCACCATGCCTATAGTGACACTGAAAAAGATCCTCACTCCCCTCATTTTTATAATAATGCATTCACGATGATGTTGGCCACTCGTAAAATCTACAATGACCATGTATGGGGAAATGTAGAAGCAGAAGAAAGGTTTACAAGAGATCTCCCCACTTGGAAGTTGATTGATGATTTGGGTGAGTCTTATGCTTCTCGTATAGGTTGGAGCTTATTTTATATTGGCTTTTATGTCATCTTTGCCACCCAATGGTGGATGTTTTTGTTGTTGCCCATCCATTTTTTGATGGGACCTGTTCATGGCGCTATTGTAAACTGGTTTGGCCACAAAGTTGGCTACTCTAATTTTGACAATAACGACAAGTCGAAGAACACTTTAGTTTTTGATTTTTTAATGTTAGGAGAATTGTTTCAGAACAATCATCACAAAAACTTTGACAAGCCTTATTTCACTGCCCGCTGGTTTGAGATTGATCCTACTTATCCTGTAATTAAGCTATTGTCAGTGTGTAGAATTATAAAAATAAATTAAAACTCTTTAGGGCAATGTTCAAAGCATTGCCCTAATTTTTTTGCATTTTTCCCTCTTAGGCTCTTTTATCGTAAGCCTCGAATATCTGACACTAACGATTGAATATTGACCTGTGCTTAAACGCTGAATTAAGTGATATACGCGTAAAAATAATTAAGTACCGATAGAGAAATTAAAAACAGTCTTTGATCCATCTGGTGCTACCGCCAATACTTGGACTATCCCATTTCTTGCGGACATAATAGCAGAATCAATCTGATTAGGATTACTTATAGCTTGCCCGTTTATAAATGCAATGATAGTACCTTCCGGTATTCCTATCTGGTCAAAAAAACCACCTCTCTTTACATCCGTGACCACTACACCAGCGTTAAGATCGAACTGCCTCTTCAGTTTTGGTGTGAGCTCGCCAAAGCTTGCGCCAAGTCTTTCATGTATTTTTTGAACCGATTTGTTAGTGGCAAGGGACGACTTTTCACTTTTCAATGTCACAGATGTTTTTTTAATGTCTCTCTTACGGCGAAAAGTAAGCTCTAATTTATCTCCGGGCTTATGTCGGGCGATCCTTTCGGAGAACTCCTCTGACGATGAGAGTTGGGCACCATTGATACTTTGTATTACATCCCCTTCTTTAAGTCCAGCCGCGTCCGCTGCACTGCCTTCTACAACATCAATGATGTATACTCCATTTACCGTTGCCGGATTCAGGCCTTGTTCTTTAAAATACTGTCCTTCAAGCGAAGGTGATGGAAATAATACACCCAATACCCCTCTTTTTACAGAGCCGAAATTCTTCAGATCATCCAAGATTTTTCTTGCCAGATTTACCGGTATTGCAAAAGCATAGCCCGCATAGCTGCCAGTCTGGGAAGCTATGGCAGAGTTGATACCAATAAGCTCGCCGTTTGTATTTACCAAGGCTCCACCGCTGTTGCCGGGGTTAATCGCAGCATCAGTTTGGATAAATGATTCGATAGCCCTACTACCGGCCTGACCATTACTTCCATCTTGACCTCCCTGTCCTATAATGCCAATGCTTCTAGCTTTGGCACTAACAATCCCAGCTGTAACGGTAGTGTTCAGAGAAAATGGGTATCCAACAGCCAATACCCACTCTCCAACCTGGACCTGATCAGAATTCCCTAACCTTACGGTAGGCAGGTTATTACCATTTATTTTTAATAAGGCTAAATCCGTGCTGGGGTCGGTCCCCACGGTTTTGGCTTTGAATACACGCTTATCAGGTAAGATAACTTCTATCTCTGCTGCGTTTTCTATGACATGGTTATTAGTAGCAATGTAGCCATTCTCGGATATTATCACACCCGAGCCAGAACCCATAGAAGCGCCCTGTCCCCTGCCATAAAATTGTTCGAAAATATCATTAGAGGATCCTGCACTTTCGAATACAGTTTTAATGTGCACAACAGCTGGTGTGACTGCTTTCGACGCTGAGACAAAATTACCTATCTCGTTAGCAGAACCGTTTGGAGGATTATTAGAAACTGCTACTGCTTGAACAGCAAAGTTAGGAGTGTCTACTTTCTCCAATGTTTTATCATTGCTGCAATTCGTAACAGACAAGCTTACTATTATCAATAAGCATCTGTAGTAGGTAACCAGTTTCTTCATAAATCTATTCTACAAAATTTCTAACTTCGAAAACGCAATCATTGTTTTTATCGTGACTGTTCATAACAAGCTGAAGCTTATGGCAGATAGAGTTTTACACCCAACATATAATTGTGTCTGAATTTTAAAGAAGAGTCTGGGATTGCGGGCATGATAGCTATCATCAGTGGATATTTATGCCTTATAAAAATTGAAAATGGAATCAAATGAGACGATGACAGAATTGCAAGAAGTACAAGTCCTTCAGTAAATCTCTTCGCCAAATTTGAGGTACAACAATTTGCAAGTAGGAGCAATTTATAAAAGAGGAAATAAACCCTAAGCCGTTGATTACTTATATAGATTCATAATGGCAAACATAGTATTGCCTTCACTTTGTAATACCTTAAATGATAGAAAAATTAAGTTTATGTTCTAGCAAAGCCAATCTATTTATCTACTGTTCAACCTTAATCGCTCTACTCCCAACCACCCCCTAACGCTCGATATAAATCAATGAGCGATATAAATTGTTTTTTCCTAGTTTCTGACCATTCCAGCTCTGACTGTAAAACGCTTTTTTGAGCTGTAATTACTTCCAGATAAGAAGCTTTTCCTGCGACAAAGAGATCTTTGGATGCCGCTACCGCCTGATACAAGGATTCCGTTTCTTGCTTTTTTAGGTTATAGATCTTATTATAGTTTTCTATACCGTTCATCGTCGTCACAACCTCCTGCACTCCATTCACAATAGATCTTTGGTAATTATTGTAAGCTTCTAACTGTTGTGAATTTATCCTCCTAAAATTAGATTTAATAATAGCCTGGTTCCACAAGGGCGCCGAGATACCTGCGAGCGCACCTAGCGCTACCGACTCAGGCGAACGCAATAACAATTCAGGTTTGAAGGCATTGAAGCCAGCATAAGCGCCTATGTTCAGACTGGGAAAGAACGCAGCGCGGGCAACCTTGATATCAGCTTTGGCTGCCTGCAATTCCAATTCGGCCTGCACGATGTCCGGTCTTTGGGTCAATAAACTTGAAGGAACACCAGCTTGTATTCTTTCTGGAAATATCTGTTCCCGTATTGGTCTGCCTCGCTTTATAGGCTGTGGAAACCTTGCAAGCAAAAGATTGAGCTTGTTTTCTATCCCTATGATCTCCTGTTGTAATTCGATCTGAATGCTTCTTGTATCTAATAGCTGAGCTTCAAATTGTTTTACAGCAAGTTCATTCGACCGACCTGCTTCTTTCATTACATTGATTATTTCAACAGCATCTTCTTGTAGTTCTATATTATTCTTCGTGGTCAAAAGCTCATTATCCAAAGCAAGTAACTCGTAATATAAACGAGAAACTTCTGCGACCAAGTCCGTAATTATTAGATGTCTTCCTTTCTCAGAGGCTAAAAATCTGGCTACGGCAGCCTTTTTCATATTACGAAATCTTCCCCATAAACCAATTTCCCAAGAGGTTCTAAATCCTAAATACAAGTCTGGTGTTGGGTTGGGGATTTTACTATCCTGACCTATATTAGGAGATAGATTTGTGTCGAAATTTCCTACACCGTTCATAGTATATCGTCCAAACCTGTCCACTCGGGCCGATAGCTCGGGCGAAAGGTTTGGCAGAAATCGAGCCTTACTAATTCTTACACCGGCGGCTGCGAATTGTATTCTCTGGTAGGCGTTTTTTACGTCAAAATTGTTCTTAACCGCCGTATCTATCAACGCTAGAAGGTTCGTGTCCGCAAAGAATTCCTTTCTGGATATGGCGCCAATATTAATGGTATCTGATTTTCCAGAAAATGTGGTTGGAAGAGATAAGTTATCAGGTAATCTGGGTGAAAGTGTTTTGCATCCAACGGTTAATGTAGCATATATAACAATTACTAATAGACTATTTTTTTTGACCATTTTAGAGTGAACTGCTGTTCGAAATGATTACAGATTATTTTCATTGACCAGACTTGCCTGCTTTGCCTTTTTGCCTATACCAGCAAATACCACATACAAGCCAGGAATAATGACTACACCGAAAACTGTTCCTATCAGCATACCTCCAGCTGCTGCCACTCCAATAGACTTATTTCCCAATGCACCCGCTCCAGTTGCAACGCACAAAGGAATTAATCCAGCAATAAAAGCAAAAGAGGTCATAAGAATAGGTCGAAACCTGGCAAAGGCTCCTTCAATCGCGGCATCAAGTACAGTATACCCTTCTGTTCTTTTAAGGATTGCATACTCCACAATTAATATCGCATTCTTACCTAGCAGTCCTATCAACATCACTAGCGATACCTGCGCGTAAATATTATTCTCCAAGCCAAATAATTTCAGGGCTATGAAAGAACCGAAAATACCGGTAGGAAGTGATAGTAAAACAGGCAGAGGAAGGAAGAAGCTTTCGTATTGGGCGGCTAAAATAAGGTAGACAAACAATAAGCTTATGAGGAAAATATAAATTGCTTGATTCCCAGACAGTATTTCCTCACGGGTAATTCCAGACCAATCATAATTGTAGCCTCTAGGCAAAGTCTCTGCGGCAACCCTTTCTATGGCATCGATAGCATCTCCGCTACTGTACCCTGGTTTTGCATCGCCATTGATCATTGCTGAGGTGAACATATTGTACCTTGTCAGCTGCTCGGGGCCATAAACACGCTCCATCCTCATGAACGAGGAAAAGGCAACCATCTCGCCTCGATCGTTCTTTACATACATCTTCCCCACGTCTTCCGGTCTTGCCCGAAACCGAGGAGATGCCTGTACCATCACTTTATACATTTGTCCAAACCGTATAAAATTAGATGCATAGAAACTTCCTATAAAGGTTTGAAGCGTACCCATGGCATTGTTAATATCCACGCCCTTTTGAGCCGCTATATCTTGGTCTATATGTATTAAATACTGTGGAAAACTGGCATCAAAAATGGTAAAGGCCTCCCCTATTTCCGGTGCTTTTTTCAACTCATCAATGAACTCTTTTGTAACAGTGGCTGTCTTCTGCAAATCGCCCTGCCCGGTCCTATCTTGTAGTCGAAGTTCAAAACCACTAGAGTTACCAAAACCTGGAACGGTTGGTGGAGGAAAATAATCAATCGTTGCGTCTGTGATTCCTTCGGAATTTTTCTTCAGCAATTCAATGATATCATCTACCGATTCCTTCCTCTTATCCCAGGATTTAAGATTTACCATCCCCATACCGTACGAGGCACCTGCTGACTCCGTAAGTAAGCTGTAGCCAGCAAGACTGGACACAGATTCTACCGCTTCAATTTTCTCTGCTACTTTTTGGATCTTGTCCAATACAATTTCCGTCCTCTCAACCGTAGCACCCGGCGGTGTGGTCACGTTAATATAAATCATCCCTTGATCTTCGGTTGGTATAAAACCTGACGGAAGTATTCTAGAAACTGCCCATGTCGCGACAATAAAGGCCAACAACATCCCTAACGTAATCATTTTTTTCGGTGATATTTCTAACAACAGCGCCTTGTACCTAAAGGCAAATGCGTCGTATCTTTTGTTAAAACCATCAAAGAATCTCTGCATAAGGGATTTTCTATCAGTATGTACATGCGGCTTTAAAAGAATCGCACAGAGCGCAGGAGTCAAAGTCAATGCGTTGATTCCGGAAATGACAATCGCTATCGCCAGGGTAAGCGAGAATTGCCTGTAGAATATTCCTACCGGTCCAGACATAAAAGCTACTGGTATAAATACAGCCGACATCACCAGTGTGATAGCTAAAATAGCCCCACTTATTTCTTTCATGGCTTCTATAGTGGCCTCCATTGCGCCCAATTTCTTTTCAGCCATTTTGCTATGCACTGCCTCGACCACAACAATTGCATTATCTACGACTATACCGATCGCAAGTACCAATGCGAAAAGCGTTAGCAAATTGATAGAAAACCCAAATAATTGCATAAATGAGAACGTACCTACCAACGACACAGGAATTGCTAAGGCTGGGATCAGTGTGGATCTAAAGTCCTGAAGAAATATAAATACAACTAAGGAAACCAATAGAAATGCTTCTAGGAGCGTCCTGATTACTTCATGCATAGAAGCATCCAAAAATCTGGACACGTCATAGGCTATGTTATAAGTAACCCCTGGTGGAAAAGATTTTTCCTTCAGCTCTGCCATGCGAAGTTTCACATTTTCTATTACTTCACTGGCATTAGAACCAGGTCTTTGCTTCAGCATTATTGAAGCTGACGGTCGTCCATCTGTTTTCGAGACCATGCCGTAACTGAGGGACCCAAACTCTACCTCTGCGATGTCTTTCAACCGTAATATGCTTCCATCGGCACTTGCCCTGATAACAATATTTTTATACTGTTCCGGCTCAAAAAACTTGCCCGTATACTTCAAAATGTATTGCAGCATCTGAGGATCTTTGTCAGAACTTTCCCCAGATTTTCCTGGCGCTGCTTCGACGTTTTGTTTTCTTATCACATCTATTACGTCATGTGTGGAGACGTTGTAGATGTTCATGCGATCCGGCTTTAGCCAGATCCTCATCGAGTAGTCTTGAGCACCCATTATTTCGGCAAAGCCCACCCCTTCAATTCGCTTTAGCTCACTAAGGATGTTTATATCGGTAAAATTATAAACAAACTTCTCATCCATGGAGCTGTCAGAGCTCATGATGTTCAGATAAAGCAACATACTGTTGACTTCTTTTTCTGTGGACACTCCAGCTTTGATTACCTCTTCGGGAAGTTCGTCTATAACGGTTTGAACCCTATTTTGAACTGCTACTGCAGCAACGTCTGGGTCGGTGCCTACCTTAAAAAAAACAGTAATAATGGATGTACCGCTGTTGTTGGAAACAGAGGAAATATATGTCATTCCAGGAACCCCATTGATCGCTCGTTCCAGGGGTGTCACGACAGCTTTCGCGCACACTTCAGCATTAGCGCCAGTATACCTGGTAGTAACCGCAACAGACGGCGGAACTATGTCAGGAAATTGGGTAATAGGCATGCTCAAGAGGGCTAGTAGGCCCAATAGAGTGATTATAAGAGAAATTACTAAGGATAGTATTGGCCTCTTAATGAAGGTCTCAATCATATTTGCCCTTATTCTCCAGGTTGTTTATTGAAATTTAACGTGGTGGCTTTCGACAAGCTATCCAACACGATATGCTTAGGAATTATCATCATGCTGTCTCTCAATTTTTGAAGCCCTTCGTAGACGACCATTTCTCCCGGTTTTAGACCGGATTCAACGATATAGCTGTCAAAAATGCGATTGTTTGGAACAAAGCTTTTCATGCGGGCTCTGTTGTCTTCGACCACATAGACATAATACTTATCCTGTATTTCAAAAACTGCTTT
>DASVUU010000616.1:0-14870 GCA_036386935.1 Cytophagaceae bacterium
TGTATTTTGGCAAAAGTGTATTAGGTCCGCAAACCATCACTTCTGCGCCTAGTTTTTTTAAGGCGAATATATTTGAAAGAGCCACCCTGCTGTGCAGTATGTCACCGAATATACATACCTTTTTGCCCTCAACGGTTCCAAATTTTTCTTTGATAGTAAAGGCATCGAGCAAGGCTTGGGTAGGGTGTTCGTGAGTTCCATCCCCCGCATTGATCACTTTTGCATCAATATTTTTTGAAAGGAAATGAGGAGAGCCAACACTAGAATGTCTCATTACAATCATATCTACTTTCATTGCCAGGATATTATTTACTGTATCGAGTAAGGTCTCCCCCTTTTTAACAGAGCTAGAAGAGGAAGAAAAATTGATCACATCTGCAGAAAGGCGTTTTTCAGCAAGCTCAAATGAAAGTCTCGTCCTCGTCGAATTTTCAAAAAACACGTTTGCGATGGTAATGTCTCTTAGAGAGGGTACTTTCTTAATAGGCCGATTGATGACTTCTTTAAAATTTTCTGCCGTTTCTAAAATGAGGTGAATGTCTTGTGGGGTAAGATCTTTAATTCCTAGTAAATGCTTTACGCTTAGCTGCATTTCAATTTTTCTTATTTATTAACCAGATATTATCACTTTCTATGCCTTGCTCCTTTAATTCTACCCAGACCTTTTCGGACTCAAGGCAATTTACTTCCGTACCAACATAATTACCCTGGATGGGCAAATCCCGACTATACTTTCTGTCGACGAGTGCTAAAAGTTCTACTTTGCGAGGCCTTCCAAAGGCAATCATGGCATCCATCGCAGCTCTTACTGTCCGTCCGGTATACAATACATCGTCGACCAAAATTACATTTTTATCCTCTATCAAAAAGGGAACCTTTGTAGCGTTTGCTTTCAAAGGCATCTCCTTCTTTCTAAAGTCATCTCGGTAAAAAGTAACATCAAGGTACCCTAATTTTATATCTTTAGATAATAGTGATTTAAGCGTAGCAGTGATTCTCTCAGCTAAGAATACGCCCCTTGGCTGTATCCCCAAGATTACGGATTCGGAAAAATCTTGGTGGTTCTCCAGTACCTCCTGGCACATGCGGTCAATGATTATATTGAATAATTGCTGATCTATGATAATCCTTCGGTTCATTCCAGAGAAAGAAATTTGGCAAATATAAGGATTTTAGATACAAAACACTTATTAAATGTATTGTCGCTTTTCTAATAGTGCCTTCTAAATGAATGCACAAACCGCTTTTATCTTTTGAAGTAAAAATTCAGCTGAGCACGGTTTAGGAATAACTGATCTTGCTTTGAGAAGACTTCTTACGATAAAACGGTATTGTATTTGCAAAACCTGAATAAAATAATCTTAAGAATTAACGGCGACGAGCTAACACTCGCGTGCATCCTACAAAGTTCATAAACTGCAACTAAACACCTGTAATAAATAAAATAACCGTAAACCTAAATAAGGAGCTTAAAATACAGCGAAAAATTACAGTTAAATATTACATGCATCCTACGAGTAAATCGAGATCTCTCTATAGGTTGGGTCTCCATCGCCTTTTGGCAAAAAATGCCACTTTAACATAACCTTAATTAGATTACTTTGTATTTTTTTTAGAATTATATTTTTATTCCAAGTGGAACTAGGAAATTAAAGTGGACAAACTTAGCTTCCACCGTTACACATAAACCAAAAGGAAAAATGAAAAAAATTTTTAAAACATTACCTGTCTTTTTCGCATCTCTTTTTTTAGGCATCGACGCAAATGCTCAATGGAGCTTAACGGGTAACAGTACAAGCGATGGGAATAATATAATAGGCACTACCAACCAAGTAAACGTGATATTTAAAAGGGGAGATTTGGAAACGATGAGCTTTAAAACCTTTAGTCCTGGGGGTGGGCTTACTATACCATATGTTCACGTATCCAATGGATTGAAGATTGGGAGTACTGGAGGCTTCAATGGGATAGGGGCATCACTTCAAATAAATAATGATCTAGAGGTAGGAGCAAGACTTAGCAAGGCTACAGATGCTGGAAAGTTATATTATGGAGGTTCTAGCACGTCTGCTCATTTTTTATCCATTTATGGTGGTGGCACTACAACCACGAATAGAGTGATTAAATTTTATAACGAGGGGGGAGCTTCCTTTTCAGGAAGTGTAAGAATCGGTGCTGAACAAGCAGTAGGAACTCATTCAAACTATGCTCTATCGGTGGACGGAAAATTGCTTGCCAAATCTATTTATATTACTGCGGACGTAGACGCCAATTGGTGGCCAGACTTTGTTTTTAAAAACAATTATAAACTCACTCCATTAAACGAAGTAGAAGCTTATATTAAAAAAGAAGGTCATCTAAAAGGCATTCCAACCACCCAAGAAGTAATGGAAAAAGGCATTGATATAGCTCAAGTGAACGCTGGCCTCCTTCAAAAGGTAGAAGAGCTAACGCTTTATATGATTGAAATGAAGAAAGAAATCAATTCATTGAAAGCTACAAATGCTACCTTGACAAACTCACAGAAATAAGTAGTATGAATACTAATCAAAAAAGGAGTAGTCTTATAAAAGTTATCGGTCTACTGTCCTTAATTTTACTTCTTAATCTAAGCTCTTCCTTAAAGGGCCAGGTTATAAGAAAAAATTATAGAGAAATGACGTCCAAAGAAAAGGAAGTTTTTTGTTCCGCGTTAGATGCACTGAAGGCCAATGGCACCATCGATGCTCTTGCTAGTCTTCACCAAAGCAGTCCTACCACTGCACAGATACACCAGCGAAATATGTTTTTACCCTGGCACCGTTGGTTTATTGCAGAGTTCGAACGGTCTCTTAAAGGTACATCGGTCGTTGGTGCAAGCAAAATTACTCTACCCTATTGGGATTGGACTTCTGAATTTTTTCCCGGCACTACCACTGCTCCTGGCGATAATTCAAGATATGCGCCTCTATGGGATCCGACGTTCCTTGGTAAGTATGATTCACAATGGGGTTTACAAAGAAGATCAGACAATAGTACTTTGTCCTTCGGAACAACAATTTCTGCTGTGGAAGGAAACACCAACTTTGATAACTTTCGTTATGCATTAGAGAATAATTTACATGGAAGCCCTCATATTTGGGTAGGTGGACTAATGGGTGGTGGATCATCCCCAGCTGACCCGGTATTTTACCTACACCACAACATGGTAGATAAAATATGGCAGAACTGGCTAGATTTAGGTGGTGGCCGGGTGTCAGGTCCCTTCTATAAATATGAAACAACAAAAGTTGCCGATTCTATGCCTACCTACCCTCAAATAAATCCATACAACATAGTGGATTCTAGGAGTCCTCTACTAAAGGTTTGGTTTGCGGAAAATGGGACAGTGTTGCTGAATAATTACACAGTGGCGGGGCAAGAAAGCTACAGGTATACAGGTGTTGTTAAATCAGAGGCTTTTACCGTTCCTAGTGGCACAACATGTACTTTTCATTCTGGAAAGGAAATAGAACTTAAAGCTGGATTCGGAGCCGCTTCTGGATGCACCCTTAATGCATATATTGACCTAAACTATTTTAATACGACGAGAGAAGAAGACATAGAAATCGCAGATGAGAATAATGCCTTTGAAGAAACAGAAAGCTCTTCGGCCTTTTCTGAGAATGATTTAATCGTGTCACCAAACCCCTCCTCCGATGCTTTTAACGTCCTACTGCTTACCAATGATAAAGTAGATTGCCAATACGCGCTCTATAATAGCTTGGGAGAAATTATAATGCAAAAGTCAGGAAATATAAACAAATATTTTAATATTGATCTTTCCAAAAATCCGAAAGGTATTTATATTTTGAATATAGCTGTCAATAATAAGTCATATATTAAGAAGTTAGTATTAAATTAAAATATCATGAATCACGGCATAGTCGCCGTGATTCATGCTTAAGCATGAAAAACATTAAAATTTTGCTTATTATTCTTTTAAGTTACAGTACCGTTAGCTGTAGAAAAGAACCTTTAACTAAAATTGAAAACCCAGATTTTTCCAGAGCTTATCCACTACAGATCGGTAATTATTGGATTTATAGAAGCACAATTTTATTTAAGAATGGATTCGTCCAACGTTTTGAAACTACTGATAGCGTCTGGATAGATCGTGATACCGTAATAAACAGAAAATTATATTGGGTGAAAAAAAGTTCTGTACATGGCTCCGAGCTGCTTACCGATTCTTCAGGCACTATACTTTTGAAGTCTAAGGATGAGCACTATGCGATTTTTAATAAAAAGAATTACAAAGATACCATTCTAAGAACGGCAGCATTTCGGCGCATAATGGCTGATATAAATGAAGAGGTAAATGTTGTTGCTGGCACTTTTAAAACTATTAGCTGCAAAACTCTTATGAAGATGGGGAGTGATCACCAACACATGGAAGACTTTCCGATTCATGATTTTGATTTCCACCTTCATGATCAAACACTTTTTGCGAATGAGGTCGGGATTGTTAAAAGAATCAGTTATTTTCTTGGAAATAAAACCGAGGAAAACTTAGAAAAATACTACATTAAAAAATAAATGAACCTACCTCTCGTTTCTTTGCTCTCCTTTTTTCTTATTTTTACCGTAGGGTGTAAAAAAGACCCCGTAGACAATGTTTCACCAATTATCCAAATAATTAGCCCTCGTAATAACGATGAATTTAGCTCCGCTGATACTATAAAAATTAAAATATCCGCAGAAGATAACGATAGAGTCAGCAATTTGAAAATAACACTATTGAATAGTAATCAAATACCTTTATTTAATTGCAGCCGAACTGACAAAAATAAAGTGCTAAATGTAGATACAATTTTTGTTGTGCAGAAAGATATCCATACCGTGGCAGGATTAAAAGTTGAAGCTTCAGATATTAGTCAAAATAATTCGGTTAAAAATGTTTATATACACTTAAATCATTAAAACCATGTTTATTAAAATCTTGTTATCTTTTTTGATCATGTTAGCAGTATGTCAAAGCCATGCTAAAATTGTAAAAATTATCGTTTCTGACACTGAGCAATTCATACCCTCTAATATTGAAGTAAATGTAGGAGACACAATTATGTGGATCCATGACCCAAACATCACACCCTCCAAGTATCACTCCATATATTCGAGTGAGTTGCCCCCTACCGCGGAAGGCTTTTTTTATTCTTTTAGTGAGACGGAATCACAGAAATCATATGTTGTGGCAGTCCCAGGAACGTATAACTATTATTGTTACCCCCATGGTCCGCGCATGACAGGCTCCTTCACCGCGTTAGCCGTTACGTCGATTGAGGACAAGCTTAATTACAATATGACATTTTTTCCAAACCCCTTTAAAAGTTCTTTAAGCGTCGATTTCAATGAACCTTTTCTGGGTGAACTAAATGTTATTGACGCGAAGGGCGATGTTCTGCAACACCTACTCCCTCCCCTTAACGGGAAACTATTAATTAATTTGTCAACCCAGGCGTCAGGCATCTATTATTTAGAATTTATATTGAATGATAAAAGGGTTATTAAAAAAATATTAAAAGAATAGCTTATTTTATAATTATATGGATAGTTATTAGTTCAAAGTATGCTGCTTTTTGCCATTTCACTTTTACGATAGACTAGGAAGGAATTTTTAAGCACACCATTTATAGGCTAAGCTGGGTAGTAAAACCCCTTAGTTGCCTTTTCGGTCGTTGGATAACGTACAAAATAGTTAAAAACAGCCTCTCCCCTAACGAAAGGAATTGTGAATCACTTCCCGTTGGTGATACTTCATTATCTACAGTTTTACAAAAGCCTTCGCCGCCTTAAAAGACCCTGCTTCAATTTTATAAATATAAGCACCCGCTTCCAATGAGCTTAGATCTTCTGTTACTTCATGAACCCCTACTTCTTGATTCTCATTGACCAATTCCTTAATTAACCTTCCCGAGGTATCGAAAATCTTGAAGGATACATGGCTTGCAGCGTTGATATAATAGGAAAAAGTGGTAGTTGTTTTTACAGGATTAGGTGCACAGGTATTTAATTTGAAGCGATCCGAGGTGAATGAATCATTGGTCCCAAGAGCTGCCGAACAAGACACTAAATCCAGCCTTTTGGATCTAAAGTCAGTAAACATAGCTGCGTCTAGCGCTGAATCTGACGCTCCCATCCAGTCTTGCAATAGCGTTGTAAAAACCTGTCTGTAATCAAACTGCATCTTAATATTGCCTCCATCGAGGTCGGAAAGATTTGGTGTTGCTCCTACTACTCCAGGCTTTACACATTTACCGAAAACGAACATCGGGGCCGAGGTACCGTGGTCAGTGCCATAACTAGCATTAGAAGCTGCTCTTCTACCAAATTCAGAAAAAGTAACGGCCATTACCTTATCTGCCATTCCCAACTTTTCCAAGTCATCTTGGAATGCTTTCATTGCGGAGGACATATGGTATAAAAGTGCCGCGTGAGATCCCATAGACCTATCGCCTTCCGTGCCTGGTTGTACTTGATTTGCATGGGTATCAAAACCAGTCATTCTCGCCAAAAACACTTTAGTTTGGCATCCGCCGTCTAACAATCGAGCAATAAGTCTTAGCTGGGAAGAAAGACCATTATTTTGATATTTAAGAGGCGCATAGAATGGGTATTTTGTTGGGTAGGTAACGGTGCTATTAGAGCCTTTCGCAAAGACATCTTTAAGCCGTTGAGCGTAATCGTTGGACTTATCCTCCATGCCCATAATATACTTTAACTCGCTTGCATAAGGGGTGCCAGCCAATGGTTCTGGTGGCGCCGCCCCACCTACTGAATTTATTAGATCGTAAAATTGATTTGGATTATTTATAGAGATCGACATAGGTATCCCACTTCCCTTATGAAAAGCAAGAGACACACCAGTACCCAGCTCTATCGCTAAAGGATCCGGCATGGTTTCATTTGGAAATGTCTCTGGATAGCCGGGAAAACGATTGCTCAAATACCTTCCAGCCCATCCTGACCCAAGGTAGTCGTCGTAATCCCCACCCATAAACCAGATGTCCCTACTTCTGAAATGTGATTGGTTGAAGTTTTCATAGGCAACTCCCTGCACCACCGCCATCTTTCCCTGATCATACAGTGACTTCACATCTATCATATCGGGATGTAGTCCCACCTGATTTGCTGAAGGTAAAGTTCCATCTAACGTTATGAACTTTCGAGATCCGCTGTCTGGAATGGCAATATTTGGTCTGAGATTGTAATATTGACTGTATTGATTAGCGGGAATAACGGCATTGAGTCCGTCATTTCCACCATGGAGCTGTATAAGCACCAAAACTCTGTCATTAGTGCTAGTTGCTGCCAACTTACTCAACATAGAACCCTGCCCCATTAGACTTAGAGGAATACCATTTAGCATTAGTGGCGCTGCAAAAGCTGGGATGGTTCTTATAAAATCTCTTCTCTTCATAGTTTTAAGCTTTGATACTGACGGATAATCTTAAGACAAAGGTTTACTACAATAATTGATATTCTGGAGACTGAAGGACAGCATTAAAAAAATCTTCTAACTGTGTACGAATGCCCATATCATTCTTGCTTGAGATATAATTTTCCCATTCATGTTCCCAGTTGATAGTAGAAAGATTGTCGAGTAAAATATTTAAGAAATAATTGAACCTTTCCTCAGTAATTGCTTCGGGCAGTAGCAATTCAATAACATCTTTCGCTAATTGAGTGGCATCAGAAGGATTGGGGACGTTCACCGGGTCAGTAATATATTTCATAACGTCAATCTTAAAAAGAGGTGGTTGACCATCCATTCCAATCCCTTTGATTGCTAAAGCAGCAAACTCATAACGCCTGGCCAAGAAATTGGCACTAATCCAATTTCTATTGTAATTTGGCGCTTCATGATAAGCATCGTAGCCAGCTACGTCCAGAGGTTCGTAGTAGTCCATTCCCTGGTCGCGAAGGGAACTCAGCAGCTCGCCATATGCACCGTAGTAATTTGTGAGGTTGGCGTCCGAAGGCATTTCAACTTTAAAAAATTTCAACATCCCAATAGAGATGTCTAACGGTGATTTTATAAGAGCGCCTCTGGCATTATCATTTACCTCTGTATTGTCCTGATCGAAAAAATGTTTGCTTTTAAAAAGCTTTTCGACGAGCGGCTTAATCTGGAAATTATTTGCTACTAGATTTTCAGCCAGGGGCTTAATAATATTTTCCTCTACCTCCTCACTAATTTTATAGAAAATATAAAATCTGTATAGCTTCCTACAAAAAAAACGTGCGGTCTCTGGTTGAGCAAAAATCATTTCAACCAACTCTGTTATCTCTTTAGTAGCAGCGGCCTCTGTTGCATAGCTACCGGAGAGAGCGCTTGGCGCAATGGATTTATTTTGAAATGCAGAAGAAAAGGTCTTCACCCCAGGATCATGTTTGTCAGCCAGCTTTGAACTATTAAGTTTAAGTTTCCCGGATGGTACACCAGTTGAGGCGTCAATCGTTGTATAGTTCGAATCGTAGGCCCATCCAGATAATACCCTTGCAGCTTCCCTAATGTCTGACTCGGTGTAGTTTGTGTAATTGCCTGCGCCAATCTCTTTGCCTCTGCCAATGGTATACAACTCAAAAAATTCTCTGGCAAAATTCTCATTAGGGCGACCTGAGACGTTAAGGCTACCGTCAAGTAGAATAAGCATTGCATTGTCTTTGCAAATCTTCTCAGCAAGCTCTTTAAGGTTGCCGAACGTATATTTTTTTAATAATAAATATTGGTAATACAGCGCACTGCTTTGATCGACGACGCTTTGTATAGTTGTAAAATGGGTATGGAGAAAAAAGGTTAATTTTTCTACTGCATTGGACCCAGACTTTGCCATGCTTTCCAGAACCCAACTCTTAAAAAAATCACGTAAGTCCTCCTCCCCACTGTTGGAGAGTCCAGGCTTGGGATTTAGCCAAGTGGCTCCTGTCTTTTTATCTTTAGGTGGACTAGGAATGTTACTTTCAACCAAAACAGCAGAAACTGCCTGATCGATAGAGTACCCCGCAAAGGTGTCAATTTGCTGCTTAGATGCACCAAAAGTTACCCTTCTAAGGAAATGTGCCGCTGCCTTTCTTCCCAAAACACCAGTGATAGGATCTAAAGAAACCATATATTTTACTTAAAATTGTTCAAATTCAAAGATCTAATATAATTTTTTATAGGGATTTATCAAAATTTTCAGTTTCATCTAATTATTCTGACCCAATTGTTGTTAAAGCTGCAATTCGAGTAAAAAAAAGGCAAAAAATATCCTTATTTAGAATTGTAGTAGTAGTTTTAAATTTCAACATTAAAGTTTGAGTAAAATGATTTACCCGATTGTTGCATTTGGTGACCCAGTATTAAAGAAGAAAGCCAAAGATATAGAAAAAGGAAGCCTCGACATAAAAAAATTGTCTGCTGACATGTTTGAAACAATGTATGAAGCACATGGCGTTGGCCTGGCTGCTCCCCAAATAGGAATGAACCTTAGAATGTTTGTAGTGGATGCAGCACCAATGCAAGAAGACGAACCGACTAAATTTAGAAGAGCTTTCATTAACCCTATCATTCTAAATGAGGAAGGACAGGAATGGGCATTTGATGAGGGATGCCTTTCTATACCTGGCATCAGGGGCGAGGTGATGCGGCCTCCTACCCTGACAATAAAATATTTGGATGAGGATTGGAACGAACATACGGAGAATTTTGATGGAATAAGAGCAAGAATAATTCAGCATGAATATGACCATATCGAAGGTATTCTATTTATAGATTATTTTTCTTCAATTAAGAAAAGACTTCTAAAGGGAAAATTGTCTAATATCAGCAAAGGCTCTGTAGATGTTGACTATCGAATGAAATTTCCACTAAAAAAATAATAAAAAGCAAACGTTAGATATGAGTGTTCCAAATAATTTTCCCATATCTAAATTAGCTGAGATTGAAACTTCTATTTTCGCAACGATTGGAAAATTAGTCAGAGAAAAAGGTGCTATAAATTTAGCGCAAGGGTTCCCAGATTTTTCTTCGGACCCATCACTTATAGACTTAGTTTCAAAGTATATGCATCAAGGGTTGAATCAATACTCTCCAATGGAGGGTGCTCTTGTCCTTCGCGAAAAGATAGCGCATAAAACCAAGCAAATTTATAATAGTTATTACAATCCAGATTCAGAAATTACAATTACCGCAGGGGCAACAGAAGCTGTTTATACAGCGATTACCTGCCTCATAGAACAAGGAGACGAAGTAATAATATTTGAACCGTCATTTGACAGCTATGGTCCTGTTGTGAAATTGAACCATGGGGTCCCAGTATACATTTCATTGAATTCGCCTGATTTCAGAATAGATTGGGATTTGGTGAAGAACAAAATCACGGAAAAGACCAAACTAATTATCTTAAATTCTCCTCATAACCCTTCAGGAAGTGTACTCACCCCCAATGATCTTGAAAGCCTAAAAGAAATCGTCGAAAATACTAAGATTAAAGTTCTCAGCGACGAGGTGTACGAGCACATCATTTTCGATGGAACGTCACATTTAAGCTTATGTGAAGACGAAGAATTGAAAACAAGGACCTTTGTGATAGGATCATTTGGAAAGACCTTTCATGTGACTGGTTGGAGGATGGGATATTGTATGGCTCCATCAGAGCTTATGTCGGCATTTAGGAAGGTACATCAGTTCGTCACCTTCAGCGCGGCCACTCCTATGCAGTATGCCATTGCAGAGTACCTAGATTTCCCTAATCACTATCTGGCGTTGAGCAGTTTCTTTGAAAAGAAAAGAAATCTTTTTTTGAATAAGATGAAGCATTCTAAATTTACCTTCTTTCCCTCAAAAGGTACTTATTTTCAATTAATGTCTTTTTCAAAGATCTCTGAATTGCGTGACGTTGATTTTATTGACTGGCTCATCAAAGACGTCGGTGTAGGCGCAATTCCCTTGTCAACATTTTATAATAACAAAAAAGATGACGGCATTATAAGATTCTGTTTCGCAAAAGAAGATGAAACCCTTACTAAAGCAGCGGAAAAACTATGTCAGATCTAAAGATAACGCTTGTACAGACAGAACTTCATTGGCAAGATCCTACAGCGAATAGGTCGATGATTGAGGAGAAGCTGTGGAATATAGGTGCAGATACCGATCTTATTATTCTACCTGAAATGTTTACCACTGGGTTTACGATGGAAGCAGCCAAATTTGCTGAACCCATGAACTTGCACACTTTCAAATGGTTGAAACAAGTCTCACAGCAGCACAAAGCTGTGGTAACCGGTAGCTTTATCGTGAAGCAGGGAACACAATATTTTAACAGGCTTATCTGGATGCAGCCTGATGGGGAGTATGACTTCTACGACAAGAGACATCTGTTTAGAATGGCTAAGGAACATGAGTCTTATAACTGCGGAGCTACTAAAATAATCAAAAACATAAAAGGCTGGAACATATGCCCCCTCATTTGCTATGACTTACGTTTTCCTGTTTGGAGCAGAAACATAAATTTAGAATATGACCTCCTGATCTACGTAGCCAATTGGCCTCAGGTACGAAGTACCGCATGGAAGACGCTATTGCAGGCTAGAGCGATTGAAAATATTTCTTATGTGGCTGGAGTAAATAGAGTAGGAAAAGATGGAAATGACATTTACTATTCAGGAGACTCAGCAGTGGTTAATTTTAAGGGGGATAAGATGATAGAAATTTCAGACCAAGAGGAGCTTTTCACAACAACTTTAAACCGTAAGGAATTGATTGACTTTAGGAAGAAATTCCCAGCCAATCTTGATGCAGACAATTTCCAGCTTTTAGAATAACGACTGGTCATTCCTCATTTAAAAGAGAATTTACCAGCTCCTTTTGCTCCTCAAAATTCAAATTAAAATAAACGTGCTTACATAGCTTTACCATTTTCTTGGCTAACACGTTCTCACCGACAACCAAAATATAGTACTTATCCGGACGCTTCCAAATCTCTTCCATCAAAGGCATCAAGTTTGAAAGGGGACTTTGATATTTGCAGTCTAAAATTATTACCGCAAGATCAGATTGGTTGATTACAGGAAGAACTAAATCAAAGAGGGATGAGTCAGTCAGACTATCTGCATCTAGCGCATCTATATTCGGAAACGTAGCGCGTATCCATTCTAGCAACTCATTTTGGAAAGAATAGTCATTTTCAACGATCTCTTTATAGAATAATACTGACTTCATGTTTTCAAAGCTTATTTGAAAAAAAACTTTAATTTAGGTGCAAATTAGAAAAATGGACATAAATAATCTTTATTCTGCCTTTCTCAAATCAAAAGCCGTTAATACTGATACTAGAAGCATTCAGCCTGGTGACATGTTTTTCGCCTTAAAGGGTGGAAATTTCGATGGAAACCAATATGCTGAGAACGCACTGGAAAAGGGTGCGCTATATGCCATAATTGATAACCTTGAATTTAAGAAAGATGAGCGCTACCTCGTTGTCGACGACGTCCTTACCGCTTTGCAAACTCTTGCAAATTATTATAGAAAACAATTTTCTATTCCATTTATAGCGATAACTGGTTCAAATGGAAAAACCACTACAAAGGAATTATTACAGCGTGTTTTAAGTAAAAAATATAAAACCTTCGCAACAAAAGGAAATTTAAACAACCATATAGGAATACCGCTGACCTTGCTGTCGATGCCCCATGATACGGAAATGGCCGTGATAGAGATGGGCGCAAATCACCAGAAAGAAATTGAAGGATATTGCAAGATAGTCGAACCAACTCATGGTACTATTACGAATATTGGAAAAGCACACTTAGAAGGCTTTGGCGGAATAGAAGGCGTAAAAAAGGGCAAAGGCGAATTGTTTGATTATCTCCGAGCTAATGGTAGGACTGCTTTTGTAAATTCCAAGGATGTAACGGTAAGTTCCCTCGCTGATTGGGAAAACGTTATCTATTACCCTGCTGAAAAAGACTTCTACAATTGTGAATTAATTACAGCAGATCCATTTGTAGTTTTACGAACAGAAAAAGGAGAGGTCGTCAAAACGAAATTGATTGGGGCTTATAATTTTGAAAACATGGCCTGCGCCCTATGTGTAGGAAAGTATTTTGAAGTGCCGGATAAAGATGCCAATGATGCGATAGCCACCTATGATCCTACCAATAACCGTTCTCAGGTAATAATAAAAGGTAGTAACACCATCTTACTAGACGCATATAATGCCAACCCTTCTTCAATGAAGGCGGCAATTGAACATTTTGCCAAGACGGAATTTGCTAATAAAGTTCTCATTTTAGGTGATATGTTTGAATTAGGAGACGAGAGTGAAGCTGAACATGGCGCCCTTGGTAAGTTAGTATCAGAATTGAAGTTTTCGAAAGTGATCTTAGTGGGGAAAAATATGATTGCAGCAAGCAGAACCTCTGATAAAACAATGTATTTTGAAAATAAAACTACGCTGCAAGAATGGCTAAAGGAAAACATTTTAAAGGATAGCCACATTCTAATTAAAGGTTCCCGAGGGATGGGTTTGGAAACCCTCTTAGAAGATATAAAATCATAATTAATCCAGTCATAGCAATTGGGAGCAACTAACTCAAACATTCTTTTCAACGAAGAAGGGAATTTATTTGCTGATGTAATCCTTCCCTTACATTTACCCAAACCTTTTACCTATAGAATAGGTGAAAGCTTTAGAGATAAAATTTCTATTGGCTCCAGGGTTCTTGTAGAATTTGGTAAAAAGAAAATTCTAACGGGAATTGTAAATAATATCCACGAAACGATTCCTGAAAATTATTCACCTAAGTTAATATTAGAAGTTCTAGAGGAAAACCCTTTCATCAACGAAAAACAGTTGAAACTTTTCCATTGGATGGCAGGATATTATATGTGTTCCGCCGGAGAAGTTATAAATGCAGCGTTACCAGCAGGATTAAAACTGAGTAGTAATTCGAAAATAAAACTGAACCCCTTATACAAGGAGATGTCAGGTCAGGAAAATTTAGCTACTGACGAGGAAAAATTGATCCATGTTTTAGAAAGAAAGCAAAGCTTGACCTATGATGAAATATCCGATCTTTTCTCAAAAAGACAAACTTCTATATTAATCAAATCATTATTATCAAAAAATTATATCATATTATTTGAAGAGGTCACTGAAAGATACAGCTCTAGAGTGATAAGAAAAATAAGGCTTAACTCCTCCATTTTTAACAACGAGTCCGAAATTGAATCACTTTTTAAACAGTTAGAAAAAAAAGAGCTACAAATTAATGCCTTGTTGAGCTACCTTCGCCATGTTCCGCTTCATAGTAAGCTTAATGAATTAGGGCTGACCAAAAGCATACTAATTAAGGAAAAAGTCTCCCCCTCTGCCCTTAGCACACTTACAAAAAAAAATATCTTCGAAGAATTTTTGCAACCCATCTCACGGTTTGAAAATGTTTCTGTGACAAAAGGTTTGCCGATACTTACAGAGTTTCAGACCAAAGCAAAACAAGAAATTGGAGAATGTTTTAAAACAAAAGAGACTGTTCTTCTACACGGAATAACTGGCAGCGGAAAAACCGAAATATACATCAATCTTATTAATGAAGCATTGAACGGCGGATCACAGGTACTTTATCTCCTTCCGGAAATTGCCATCACTACACAGTTGGTTGAAAGATTGAAGGTATACTTCGGGGAAAAAATGGGTGTATATCATTCGAAATTCTCCGATAACGAGCGTGTTGAAGTCTGGCACGAAATACTCTCCGGAAAATTGTCATTTATTGTTGGAGTTAGATCTTCGGTATTTCTTCCATTTGACAATCTTGGCTTAATAATCATTGATGAAGAGCATGAGTATTCATTCAAGCAATATGAT
>DASVUU010000617.1:0-5780 GCA_036386935.1 Cytophagaceae bacterium
ATAATCAAATCCATGATAGCCCATTTTTTGTGCAAAGCGGCAAATGATTTCTGTATCAGCCATAGCTTCTCCTACAGGCTCCATCACTTGATTTAGATAACTGATCCGTCTTTCAGAATTAGTCATGGTGCCCTCCTTTTCCGCCCAACCTGCAGCAGGCAATATAAGATCAGCGAATTTAATGGTATCTGCACGGGAAGAGATGTCCTGAACTATGACAAACTTTGCTTTCTTTAAAGCCTCCTCAACTTTCCTTCCATCAGGGATACTTACTAACGGGTTCGTACAAACTATCCAAATGGCTTTTAACTTGCCAGTATTTAACCCATCAAACATTTCGGTCGCGGTAAGTCCTGGAGTTTCAGAAATCTTAGGCACACCCCAAAATTCTGCGACCTCTTGTCTATGCTCAGGATCATTCAAGTTTCTATGGGCAGGCAAAAGATTTGCTAGTCCTCCTACTTCCCTCCCTCCCATGGCATTTGGCTGTCCTGTAAGAGAGAAGGGCCCGCAACCTGGCTTACCTATTTTTCCGGTAATTAGATTAAGGTTTATGAGGCTGATGTTTTTATTTACCCCAATGACACTTTGGTTTAGGCCCATGGACCATAAGGTGAGGAAACCGTTCGATCGTCCTATGTATTCTGCTGCCCAGTAAACGTCTTCTATTTTAACCCCACATTCAAGTGCTGCATCTTTGACAATTTTTGCAAATACTAGTTCTTTATATTCCTCAAAGCCGTTTGTATTGTTGCTTATAAACTCGGCATCAACTTGGTCCCTCTCGATCAGTATTCTACCAATGGCATGAAATAAGACAATGTCTGTTCCCGGAATAATCTGCAAATGGAGATCAGCCAAAGCGCAGGTCGGTGTTTTACGTGGGTCTACCACAATGATCTTTATATCGGGATTTGCAGCTTTGTGGGCCTCTATTCTCCTCCATAATATTGGGTGGCACCATGCAGGATTAGCACCGGCAATGAGAAAGCAATCAGCAAGCTCGATGTCTTCATAAGAAATAGGCACAGAATCTTCACCGAGACTTAATTTATAACCGACTACAGCAGAACTCATGCAAAGCCTGGAATTGGTATCGATGTTGTTCGACCCAATAAAACCTTTCATCAATTTGTTGATGACATAGTACTCCTCAGTTAGGCACTGGCCAGACACGTAAAAACCTACAGAATCTGGCCCATGCCTCTGTATGATACTTTTAAAAACAGCTGCAGCTCTATCCAATGCAGTATCCCAAGATACTCTTTGAAGTGGCATATTTCTATGACTTCTCATTTGGGGGAAAAGCAATCTATCAGATTTATCCATAAGGGTATAATGGAGGTTCATGCCTTTGGAACAAAGCATCCCTTTATTGACGGGGTGATCCTTGTCGCCTTCTACACTTATTTTTCCATTACGGTCTTTATGAACTATAATTCCACATCCTACCCCACAATAACAACAAGTGGTCTTAAAATCCTTCGCTGCGCTCATAAATTTCCCCCTGCTTAAAATTTAATCATTGATAGAAACCTTGTCCATAAGTAAACCAATCAACTTCTCCCTTGTAGCGATGTACTCGGGGTCGTGTGATATTTCCTTTTTGTTTCTTGGTCTTGCAATGTTCACATCGACTATCTCTCGAATTGTAGCTGCAGGACCGTTGCTCATCACTACTATTCTATCAGAAAGAAAGATTGCTTCTTCGATGTCGTGGGTTACCATTACAATGGTTTTCTCGCGGTTATCAAGGTTCCAAAGTTTTAGCAGTTCTATATGCATAGAGCCTTTAGTCAACGCATCGAGTGCTCCGAATGGCTCGTCCAACAACAAGATGCTAGGGTTTATGGCGAACGCTCTGGCAATAGCAACTCTTTGCTTCATTCCGCCAGAAAGGTGGCCAGGAAGTTTGTCTTTGTGACTCAAAAGGTTTACCATCTCCAGGTTTTTCTCTATGATCTCCTTTTTCTCTTTTGAAGATTTGTCTTTGAACACCGCGCTAACTGCCTCGTAGATATTTCTATAGACACTCAACCAAGGAAGCAAAGAATAATTTTGAAATACTATGCCTCTATCAGGGCCTGGACCAGTAACTTTTTTGCCGTTTACTATCACTTCTCCTTTTGAAGGTTTTACCATACCGCTGATGGTATTCATCAGTGTAGATTTTCCACAGCCCGAGTGACCGATGAGCGAAACGATCTCTCCTTTTTTTATGGTAAGGTCAATGTTCTTGACCGCGACGTATTCCCCTTTATTTGTATTAAAACTTACCTTTACATCTTTTATCTCTATGCTTGTAGGAATCATACTAGACTTTCTTGCTAAAGTTTCTGAGGCCTCTAATGTGTCTATCATATATCTATCGGTTTGAGGGCGGTTATTATTTGTCATAAGTAAATGCTTTTTGCAGGCTGTTAAAGCCCTTGTCAAGTATAAGTCCTACGAAGCCGATGATAAGGATCGCAGACATCACTTTTTCAAGACTAAGCGCATTCCAGCTGTCCCACACAAAGAAGCCTATACCCATTCCGCCTGACAACATTTCAGCCGCAACAATCACGAGCCATGCCACTCCTATACTCAGACGCAAGCCAGTAATGATGTGGGGCAAAGAATAGGGAACTAAGATCGTCCGTATATACCTCCACTTAGAGAATCCAAAAGCTTTACCTACATTTTTATGATCTGACGGTATAGTTGATACTCCAAATGCCGTATTGATTAATGTTGGCCACAATGACGTTATAAAGATTACAAAAACCGTCGCCGTAGATGCTGACTGGAAGGCAACTAAGCCAATCGGAAACCATGCTAATGGAGATACTGGGCGCAATATTTGAACTATAGGATTTAAAATATTCATCATTATTTTAGAGGAGCCGAGTAACAAACCCAACGGTATAGCTACCAAGGAACCTAAGGCGAAACCATAGAAGACTCTTTGTAAAGAGCTGAACAATTGATTTCCTATTCCCTTGTCATTTGGGCCATAGTCGTAAAACGGTTCCTCAAGCAGTGTCTTAAAAACATCCCATGTTGCTATGGGACCAGGCAACTCACGTGCTGTAGCTATACTAGCGATCTCCCAAATACCAGCTAATGTTGCAAGCCCACAAAAAAAGTATACTACAGGCATTATTAGGCCAGTGCTGTTCTTCACGCTTTTCCAAATTTTATTTGCAGATTTATTCACTTGTTTTTCTGCAAATGTAGTTTCCAACTTTACATCAACTTTTTCTACGAGAGTTTCCATGGTCTTAATGAATTAGGGACTATTTTTAATTTATTTTTTAGCAAGTTTCACGTAATCACCTGGCTTGGCCGGATCGAACATCACATTATCAATTTTAAGCGCGAATGGTTTCATGTCATCATCTGGAATTGGTACATTCATACTCTTTGCTACTTCCTTATACAAATCATCTAAAATCAGTTTATCAGCAATTTCTTTGTAATTCGGTGTAGTAGGCACCATGCCAAACTTAACATACTGTGCCATGAACCATATGGCGTGAGCCTTACGTGGCAGGTTCACATTTCCTTTGTTGCTGAACAACATGTAATCGTCCTTGTATTTTTGAGCACCAAGCTCACATCCTAGGTCATAAGAACCCATTAATCTCGCTTCTATCACAGCTAACGGCGCATTAACATAATATGGCTTCGTCAATATGGAGGCTGCCTTTTTTCGATTTGCAGGAACGTCCAGCCATGCGCATGCTTCCATGATTGCTTTCATTACATTTTTAAGATCTTCACGCCTTCCATCAGCAAACTTCTTGTTTACAACCAAAGCTTTCTCCGGGTGATTTTTCCAGATATCTTGAGTGGAAACGTGCGTGAATCCAATATTCTGTGCAGCAGCCACACCGTTCCAAGGCTCACCTACACAAAATCCTTCCATGTTGTCCACCTTCATATTTGAAACCATTTGGGGAGGTGGAATGGTGATGATCCCGACAGATTTTTGATCAACATTGCAAGCTGCAAGCCAGGTGCGAAGCCATATATCGTGGGTACCGCCTGGGAAAGTCATTGCAAACGTAACTTCCTTGCGGGATTTAATAGTCTTCACAGCAGAGGCTACCTTTGTATATTGCTTGAAGCCAACCAATCCGCAAAACTCTTTAGACAAAGTGATCGCCTGACCGTTATTGTTAAGTACCATAGCGATTTGCATTTCAGTACCTGCTTTACCGCCTACACCTGTGTACACAGAGAATGGCATACTAAAAAGGCAATGGGCGCCTTCCAGTTCTCCGGTAAGAATCTTATCTCTTACGTTTGCCCATGAGGCTTCCTTATTGATCTCTACATTTACCCCGTACTTTGTAAAAAGGCCAAGTTCTTTAGCCATAATAAGAGGCGCGCAGTCGGTAAGTGGTATAAACCCAAGTCTGATAACTTCTTTGTTTGGGACAGAAGATGATGTAAGCACCAATGCTGATATAGCAATGACACAAACCATAAGTTTACTTCGCAGAGCAGTGCAACATTTGCTCAAAGAGAATTTTTGTAGGCTTTTGTTCATGTTTATTGTTAGTTAGGATCGTTAGAATAATTAATTTTTTATGGCAACAGGTTTGGTGAATAGGAAGTCTGGCCTAATGTTAAGCATCAGATAAGCCCATTGATTGAATTTCTCAGTTTTATTGATGCTATATAGTTTTGCTGCTTCGGTGGAGTTATTAGCAAGGTATACACAGTATCCCGCTTCAATATTTGTAAACTTATTGATGTTATAATTTACGATGAGATCGAACTCGTAACCTAAGTTCTTCTTCATTTCACCGACCGTACCCGGTCCAATAAGTTTATTTTGTGTAGCAAATTTGTGGACGTCCAGAGAAATGATTAGATCTTTTGGAGCGACTCTAAACTTCAGGTAATAATTCTGAAGACCGGCTGCCGGAGAACCTGTACCGACGTAATAGTAATCCATAAAACCCCAGAATTTGTGCGGCGTGCCGTATAAAGGGTCGAACCGTCTGTTTACTTTATCTGCAGGATTGGTGGTATTGTTTCCTGAAAGAATGTCAAAACCTGGACCTACGCCAAATATTCCTTTCTGATACATTGCATAACCGAAGGCATGCCATGCGCGCAGCTTATTTCCATCTCTATCCTTGCCTCCTTGGTAGTACCCACCTCCATTCAATGCGATTTTTCCTGCACTTGATGCGTTACCAATTTGAGTGCTTAAAAAAGCACCTGTTGTAATCCTACTGTTCAAATCATTTAGTTGAGTGTCAAACCGTCTGCCGTAAACCACTCCGTTTGGAGAGGCTGACGAGCCTATGGAGTCTAGTCTATATTTTGCGAAGTCGTCTTTAAAAAACAGGGTGGATATTTTGGTTTGTCCAAATTTCTTGCTCAAATAAATGAATTGCATCATTTTATACATTTGATTCCCTGCATTGGTGTTAGGTGGATTTACAAATTGTGGTGCGCCTCCCTTGCCTGCAGTAGGTACAAAGTCTGCTGGCAATGCTGTAGGTATGCCTTTGCTAGAATTGAAATAAGGATTTGTATTGCCAGGCGTATAAGCAGTACCGTTGTACCCAAACCGATCAGTATTTTGGTTGAAAGCAAAACCCAAATCAGCCTGGTAACCATGATGCAATAGTTTTAATAATGCCGCATCATGTCTTCTGCCTTGTTGCAGCCAATCTAAGTTTCCGAGCAATCTATGGTCATCATATACCAGTTCTTGCCTTCCAACTTTTATCGAGAGGTTGTCTATTTTCAATTTACTATTGGTATCAGCGGTGGTG
>DASVUU010000618.1:0-2257 GCA_036386935.1 Cytophagaceae bacterium
TCGTCCAGGTATAATTGTCATAGCCTGTTGATGCTCGTAAAGTGATCGTGGAATCTGTACATACAAACTTAGGTGTCTTGTCAAGACCTATAGCGATTGGATCTACAAAGGTCAAGTTTACAGAATCTGTCTTTGGACAACCATTCTTTGTAACTGTAATTACATAAGTACCATTTACTCTTCCTGGAGTATAAGTTTTTGTCGCTGGACCATTTTTCCAGTTGTAAGTATCAAAGTCTCCATTGGAAACTAGTGTTATTGTTCCTGGCTCACATATTACTTGATTGCCTTTTAAGTTTAAGTTCGCATCTAGCGGTGGTACAAAAGTTACCAGTACTGAGTCGCTGGCAGTGCATTCGCCTTTTTTAACGCTCACTTTATAATAACCGTTTGTTCTTTGAACAACGTTAAATGAATTGGCGCTGGAACCTGATGGTCCATTACGCCAAGTGTAATTATCAAAACCTAATCCCGCTCTTAGCGTGACACTAGAATCATTACAAACAAATCGTGGAGTCTTATCTAAGTCTACATTTAAAACGTTGATAAAAGTTAATTGTACTGAATCTGACTTAGTACAGCCGTTTTTTGTCACAGTTACTGCGTAAGTCCCATTTACCTTAGGCGGAGAATAGGTACTTGCTGTCGTTCCTCTAGGTCCATTTCTCCATTCATAAAAGTCATATCCTGCACCTGCATTCAATTCAAAAGCCCCACTAGAACATATCGTTTGTTTATCGTTGCCAAGATCAAAGTTGAAATTTGATTTATAACGAACCAAGACAGAATCTGCGCTTCGGCAGTTATTGCCATCTACTAATCTTACAATGACCACCGAATCTTGAGAAGGCACAAGATCTATTGAAGGTCCTGAAGCTCCATTTTTCCATGTATATTTCGGATTGGGCGATGTCGAAGTAGCAGTCAGTCGGATCAACGAATTGTTACAAACCGAGGTATCTACTTGGTTAATTCTAACGTTCGCCTTAGGTAAAATATTAATTTGAATATCTTCTTTTGCATAGCATCCTCGCTTGTCAAAAACTTCAAGTGTAATTGGTCCTGAAATAGAGGGAGTAAAACTGCCGGCTGCACTACCATTCCATTGCACAGTTTCATAGGCAGATTGATTTACATTAAGTGTAATCAACGAATCTGCACACATATTTACATTGTCGCTAAATAAATTCAGACTTAGATCTCCGAAATCAGAAAAATATCCATATCTGGCAGCATTGTCTTTGCTTCCGTTCATTATTCCTAAATGGAAGAAGGCAGAATCGTTTCTTAATAAATACGCCTGGCCCGGTACAATACCGAATATACTTGTAGCATCACTGTCAAAACGGGCGACTTTCCATCCTGAACTAGATGGTACATCTTGGAAGGCTGTTCCAGGTATACTGCTATTTCCTAATTTAAAATAATTTTCCCCTCCAGCCTTCACTAGTATATTCATTACAAATTTTTCATTTGTAGACCTGGTAAAACTTACTGACCGAGAGCCCGTGCAGTAAACAGACGGAACTTGTGCACCACTTAATTCATTATCAATTCCCGATACATGGAACACATACACAGGTTTATCAGATAATATGTAATCTGCAAATGTCTCTAATGAATGAGTATAACTTTGGCCGGGAGATAAAATAGATCTCTCTACTCCGTTAATAATGAGCCGTGTAGTCCCGTTCCTCTCTACGGGAACAATAAACACCTTATCGTGACCAGGAATACTTAAAAAGCCTTTCATTACAATGTATTCTTTGCCCACCTCCGTCACAGGAAGAATTTGGTCACCTATCAAATCGTATCCGTAGTCAAATTTATCCTTTCCTGCACCTTCTTTAACAGTATCATCTTTAATAGTGACGGCGATTTTCTTAGTTGAGTTTATTCTTGAGGCTGATAAGTGCTTATTTGCGCTCAAATAAGCAGCTTGTATTGAATAAGTCTGACCTTGATTAAGGTTAAATTCTATCGTCGTTACACCAGGAGTGACGCGGAGTGTATCACCTGGACTTATTAAGACGTCCTGTGTAGGGTAAACGGTAACGCGAGTGGAACCAGGTTCAGTGGCGATTATATCAATTGTAGAATGGGCATCGCCTTGATACCATCCCACATTAGTTGGTGACATATCCGGATTGTTATCTGTATCCCAAAAATTTTGAAAAGGTGTAAAAAAATCAGTCCCTAAACCATTTTGACCTTTCAATACAAAAATATCAGAGTTCAATACGCTTGAAGTACTTCC
>DASVUU010000619.1:0-2282 GCA_036386935.1 Cytophagaceae bacterium
GACCCAAGAGTATGGTTGAGAGAAGGTGAAAAGACAGTGGTAGCCCGATTGAAACAAGCTTTCGAAGATTTGAATTGCACAAACGCAAACGAAAAATTCTAAACACCACATTTGATATAAAACAAAAAACCCAGCCATTGGCTGGGTTTTTTGTTTTATATAATAATCGGAGGTTGCTAAAGGCCTTACTTTACCTCCTCATAATCCACATATTCTCCTTCATTACTATCCTTCGACCGCTTAGAATTATTTGTCGGAGCATCTTGGTCAACATTTATACTTCCAAAAGGCCTGTTGGACTGAGGCCTTGGAGCCCCACCGTTTTGCACCACCTTATTTATCATAGAATTGATGACCATTTTGATAATGGGCTTCAATAACCATCGTACTAACAAGAAAAAGCAAAAAGAGAGAATGAGAAATTTTACCATTATTCTAAATTATTGAGTCTTTACAATTCTTAAATGTAAATGATTTTGTTTTGGTTCGATCATTTACGGTAGTCCCTTAGAAGACGAATTTAATAAGTGCTTATTTTAAACTTACATCAAATCCATTTAATCTCAGAAGAATTCTGGCAGAATTCGCGGGTGGATTGACTAAAAAAATGCAAAAGGATCAAGAGTCTTTTACAGCTCCTGATCCTATAATTGTTACATACTTAAATATAGATTTCTTTCAGAATAGACTTTGACAAAGAAATCATCCTCCAAATCATCTATAAAATAAATTGCCTCTCCAGTTGATTTCATCTCTGGTCCAAGTTCTTTATTTACGTTCGGGAATTTATTGAAAGAGAATACAGGAATTTTAATCGCATATCCTTTTTTCACAGGTTTGAAATCGAAGTCCTTAATCTTCTTGGCGCCCAGCATCACCTTGGTGGCATAGTTCACATAAGGCTCTTGATATGCTTTGCAGATAAAAGGAACAGTTCTGGATGCTCTAGGATTTGCCTCTATCACATATACCACTTCATCTTTTATTGCAAATTGTATATTCAATAGACCTACTGTATTCAAAGCCAAAGCGATCTTTCTCGTGTGATCCTCAATCTGTTTAATGACGTTGTCACTCAAGTCGAAAGGAGGAAGTACTGCATTAGAATCGCCGGAGTGAATTCCCGCGGGCTCTATGTGTTCCATTATTCCAATTATATATACATCTTCGCCATCACAAATTGAGTCAGATTCGGCTTCAATCGCATTTTCCAAGAAGTGGTCGAGAAGTACTTGGTTTCCTGGAATATCTCTCAACAAATCCACCACGTGTGATTCCAATTCTTTCTCGTTGATCACAATCTTCATGCTTTGTCCACCCAATACATACGAAGGGCGAACCAGCAATGGAAACTTCAATCTCTTACAAAGGTCAATTGCTTCCTCAGCATCTTGTATTACTCCGAATTCTGGGTAAGGAATGTCATTTTGTTTCAACAGCTCAGAGAAGCTTCCTCTATCTTCAGCCAAATCCAAAGATTTGTAGTCTGTTCCAATGATTTTGATACCATATCTCTCAAGTTTCTCAGCAAGCTTCAAAGCTGTCTGTCCTCCAAGTTGTACAATAACTCCTTCTGGTTTCTCATGAAGGATGATGTCATAAATATGCTCCCAGAATACCGGCTCAAAATAAAGTTTATCAGCTACGTCAAAGTCAGTAGACACAGTCTCAGGATTACAGTTAATCATGATCGTCTCATACCCACATTCCTTCGCAGCCAACACACCGTGCACACAAGAGTAGTCGAACTCTATCCCTTGGCCAATTCTATTTGGACCAGAGCCTAGTACAACTATTTTCTTTTTATCTGTAACAATCGACTCGTTCTCACCTTCAAAAGTTGAATAGTAGTAAGGTGTCTGAGCTTCGAATTCCGCAGCACAGGTATCAACGAGTTTGTACACTCGGTTTATCCCGAGGTCTCTTCGCATATTGAAGACTTCACTTTCCAAGCAGTTCAGCAAGTGAGCAATTTGCCTATCAGCATATCCCTTTACCTTCGCTGTTTTTAATAATTCTTTAGGAAGCGTCTGAAGTGTATGTTTTTGTATTTCTTTATCTAGAAGATGCAATTCTTCAATTTGATATAAGAACCACGGGTCTATTTTGGTTAGCTTTTGGATGGACTTTGATGGAATACCCATTGTAAAGGCATCCTTTATGTGGAATAGCCTGTTCCAACTAGGAAACTCAAGGCTTTCAAGAATCGCTTCTTGTTTTGTTACCTCTTTTCCGTCTGCGCCAAGTCCATTTCTTTTTATCTCCAGCGACTGACAAGCCTT
>DASVUU010000620.1:0-4948 GCA_036386935.1 Cytophagaceae bacterium
TTTGGGAGGAATGTTTACTTCGGCAATTACCGATACGAGATATGCCATGCTGATCGATGACAACAGCAATTATTATTCAACGAGGTTCTTCTATGATAAATTAGGAAGAATGGTAGTATCCCAGAACAGCAAGCAGTATAACAAAGTACCGAAGGCATTCAGCTATACGAAGTATGATGACCTTGGAAGAATAAATGAAGTGGGTGAAAAATCGGAGAACACGGAAGCAACCACCTTCAGGAAGATCTTCGGAAGCGATGTGGGAGGATTGTTTAATGGCAATACGATCAATAATGACAGCTTAAAAAGCTGGCTGGCAGGAAACGGTGCAAGAAAAGAGGTGACAAGGACGTATTACGATATAGCCACATTTAATGGCCTTCCGATGGCACAGGAGAACCTGAGGAAGAGAGTTGCAGATGTAACGTATGAAGATGTGGATGATGAGGAAGACAGCACGTACCAGCATGCGACACATTACACGTATGATATACATGGGAACGTGCGTTCGATTATTCAAGACAACCCGATGGTTAATGTGACCTCGCAACGGTATAAGCAAATTGACTATGACTTCGATTTGATAAGTGGAAAAATAAACAGGGTGATCTATCAGCCGGAAGCACCGGATATGTTCATACACAGGTACGAGTATGATGAAGATAACCGTATCACACGTGTAGAAACAAGCACGGATGATGTGATTTATCAAACCGATGCAAAATATTTCTATTATGCCCACGGCCCACTGGCACGCGTTGAGTATGGTAAAAATCAAGTGCAGGGAATGGATTATGCTTATACATTGCAGGGCTGGATCAAGGGTGTTAATTCAAATACTTTAAGTTCTTCACGGGATATGGGTAGGGATGGTTACATGACCGATACAACCAATGATAATTATTATTTCGCTGAAGATGCTTTTGGTTATACTCTTGGGTATTACGCAGGCGATTACAAAGCGATAAGCAACCTTAAATGGAATACCGTAAGCAATCGTTTTGAAGCTCAAACGGCAGGTGCTCAATTTGAAGGTCAAAGACATAATCTGTATAATGGTAACATCTCTCACATGGTAAGCACTATTGTGGAAAGAGATACGGCCGTAACAGGCTTGCTGGATCCGCAGATGCCTAAACCGCTGGCAAATGCTTATAAATATGATCAGCTGAACAGACTGAAAAAATCGCTGAGTTTTAACAATATTAATATTCCATCCAACCTTTGGAGCGCAAGCGGCCAGGCTGTAAGCAATATGTATGAAAATACATTTACGTATGATGCGAATGGAAACATATTGACCCAGAACAGGTATGATGAGGCGGGTGTCAAGTTTGAGAATATGGATTACCGATACAAAAAAGATGCAAATGGTGATTATATGCAAAACAGGTTATACCATGTGAACGACAGTGCAAGCTCAGGTCTGCAAACGGATGACATTGATGACCAGGGAGCATTCAACAGCACCATTGCATCCATGAATACAGTGAACAATTACAGTTACGATGAGATCGGGAATTTAATTGCTGATAGCACGGAGCAGGTTGATACGATAAAATGGACTGCTTATGGTAAGGTAAAAGAGATCAAACGTTCAAGTGGAAGTTCAAAGAAAAATCTTAAATTTGAATATGATGCTACTGGGCATAGGATAGCTAAGCAAATTTTAACTAGTGCAAACAGTTGGGAAAAAACTATTTACTACGTGAGAGATGTTCGTGGCAATGTGATGAGTACTTATGAAGAAAATGCAGTAGATAGTTCTTTCTCATTTAAATTAAAAGAGCAGCATTTGTATGGAAGTTCCCGTATTGGAATGGCTAATCCTGATAAGGAGATGATAGATGCTGATAGTACAAATGAATTTGCATTTGATACTTTAAATAAAAGACAATATGAAATGGTAAATAATTTAGGTAGTGTTCTTTTAATTGCATTCGATCGAAAGATTGCTTTAGATACAAATAGTGATGGATTAATCGATATTCATCAAGTTGATATTGCAAGCGCTCGTGATTATTCTAGTTTCGGTGCCCAGCTTTATGGAAGAGGATTTGTGTCTGATGCTTATAGGTATGGTGGTGCAGGCGGACAGGAAGAGGATTCGGAAATTTATGGGGAAGGAAATAGTTATACGGCTGAATATTGGCAGTATGACCCTCGTTTAGGAAGAAGATGGAATATTGACCCGGTTAATTTTGAGTGGCAATCTACTTATGCAGCGTTTAACAATAATCCTATTTATTTTACAGATCCTACTGGTTTAACAGGAGAAAAACCTAAAACAGGGGATACAAGAACACATGAAGGCAAGGAACAGATTTATGGCGAAGATGGCACTTGGCAACCTCTTAGTACTGGTGGAGAGGCAATTGCATATAAGACAGAGAAGATAGCTACTGAGACTAAAGATCAAACAGAAATGCCAAATGAAGGAGATCGGATTTATACTCAGTATAAAATCGAGCAGGCAACTAAAAAGAAAAAAGAGGAATCGGAAGATTTTCGAGAAGAACTTGCTCAAATATCAAGAAAATTATACGAGCAATCAGCTAATGCAGTTGAAAATATGAATAAGGGAGGCGATTTTGCTGCAACATTGGCTCACAATAAGCAACTGATGACTTATACTGATAATCTTGATAAAGGTATAAAAAAGGCCAAATATTTATATAACGGTGTAAGTTTAGTAACGGCAAATACAGTTGAAGAACAAACGGAAGCCATGGAGGGATTGGCGAAAGATGCTGCAGATCACGTTGCGGGCAAATTTATTCCTTGGTATAATGTAGCTTCAACTTTCAAGGATGTTCATGATTTAATTGAATCTTCAGAAGAAATGATTTTAACACGATACAGGCAAGCCTCCATAAGATATAGTAAAAAACCATTTGATAGATATTTAAGATCTCAGGCCGAAGAAGCATATGAGAAAGCTTTGCCTATAATGCAGAAATATGGACTTCGAAGATAAAATTATGAAATTGATGAATAAAATTGCGATTTATTTAGTTTGTTGTATGTTATTTTCTTGCTCTAATCATGAAAATCATGATGAGTTTATTGAAATGTATAATACAGGAAAATATGAGAAAACGATAGAAAATTTGAATCCACTTATAAGCACAGACTCAACAAATATTACTTTCTTGAATTACCGGGCATTGAGTTATTTTAATTTGTCTAAATACGAACAGGCTTACAATGATTTTCAGAAACTTTCATCTCTTTCAGATACTGCGAAAGGTTACTTGTTCTTAATGGCAACGATAAACGAAAAGCTCAAACGTTACAAGGAAGCCGAAAGTAATTATAGCAAAATAATCGATTTGGACGATTCTAATTTCGTTGCATATTATAACCGTGGATCTGTAAAAAATACTATGGGCAGAAGAGAAGAGGCAATTGCAGATTATTCGAAGTCAATTTCTTTGAATCCAAATTATAGCAAGGCTTATATAAACAGAATAATTTTAAGCTGTAAAATTAAAGATTTTAATTCTGCGTTAGATGATTGCAATAAACTGTTACAAATGAATCTTCCTAAAGAAGAAGTTTATTCGTTAATAGGATTCGTAAAAAAGGAGATGGGAGATAATGCTGGGGCTTTAGATTTTTATTCTAATGCCATTGGCCTGAACCCACTTTATGCAGAGGCTTACAATGGAAGATCGATTGTAAAGTTGCAAATGGGTGATTCCAATGGTGCTTACTTTGATAATCTAAAAGCATTAGAACTTAATCCAAATTCTGCCGATGCTCTTTGTAATAGTGGAAGAATTAGTTTGGTGCATGAGTACTATAATCAAGCAATTGTCGATTTTACCGAAGCCCTAGCTTTGGATCCTACAATTGACGCGGCATATAATGGACGGGGTGTTGCGAAATTTTTTTTGAAGGATTTTAGAGGTGCAATCGAAGATTATACTTCCGCAATCAGTCTTAATCCAAATTATTCTGAGGCATTCTATTTAAGAGGCATGGCTAAGTATGAAATCCAGGATGAAAAAGGTTCTTGTTCAGATTTAAATACGGCTATTTCTTTGGGCTACAAGAAAGCAAATGATTTTTTAGTAAAGTTTGGTTGTAAGGGGACTTCTATATAATGGATCTTAATATTATCGTTGGTGGAGGGCTTATAATAGTTTTTGGGTTTCTGGTTTCGTATATGAAAGCTAAGGCAGTATACTATTCTCTTTTAGGAATTGCAATAGTATTAGCTGTTATAAGAATTTATTATGGCGATGAACTTGAAAATATTGTGGGAATTAGTAGGGGAAATACTTCAAATTTCTTATTCTCGCCTTTAATTTACCTGATAGTTTTTGGTATTCTAAGAATGATATTCATTGAAATTTATAAGAAGGAACCTGTATTCAGATCATACCTGTATTCTAATTATGATTACGTAGCAAAAAGAAATCAAACCCTTGCAGATCATGCAGTGCAATACATTCCAGTATTTGTTGCAGTTCTTTGGCCGTATATAGTAACAAAATTGTTTTGAAGTTGAATGCGCAAGTCTGTCTTTTAAGGCGGACGAAAGGTATGAAGATACTAACGAATTTTTTGAAAATGAATTTATTTTTGCACAAAGAATCAACAGAATATTTAAGCACTAATCAATAAACGATTGGTTTTTTTTATTGCCATTTGAAATAAAAAGCATGATGATTAGCCCCGATTGTAGCGAAAATCCTTTTTGTTTTTCACAAAAAAAGATTGAAGCGTAAAGCGGGTGGATGATCAAGACGGAGCTTACATGTTTTTGCTCCCAATTTTAATAGAACTTAAAAAATAAAAAAAGGAGTAGTCTTCCGAAAGCTCTTAGTTGGCTTCCAAGTGAAGGTGCATTCGGAAGACTACGAACTTTTAGGTATGAAGGTACAAAGGAATTTTTTGAAAATGAATTTATTTTTGCACAAAGAATCAACAGAATATTTAA
>DASVUU010000621.1:0-3611 GCA_036386935.1 Cytophagaceae bacterium
AATAAGTTACTACGCAAGTGGCCATGGACCAATTGGTAAGGTCAAAAAGAGCAATAAGAAATTTATTGAAGCCTACCATACTACAGGTGGATTCATTTCAAATGACATTACAGGACCTACCAGCAAACTCAATATTGCCGCCTCTTATTCTTATAATTTGCAGGTGAAGAACAATTTGCGAGTTTCCGCAGGAGCTTTTTTAGGCTTGCTTCGATATACTTTAGATGGCTCCAATCTTAACTTTCATGATGCTGGCGAGAATAATTCCTTTCAAAGGACTACAGTTCCAGACTTAACGGTTGGGATCATGGCGTATAGTCAGACAATATTTGCAGGTGTATCAGTGTCTCAGCTATTCCGAAACAAGCTAGATTTCGATTATACGAACAGAGGGACCTTTCGAAAAGATTTTAGTAAATTAAACTATCACTATTACGTTACAGCTGGAGTCAACATACCTGTAAGTGATCAACTGTCACTTGTTCCATCGACATTATTGAAATTTGTTTCTCCCTCGCAAATGGCTTTAGACATAAACGCCAAGGTTAAATATGAAGAACTATTTTGGGGAGGGATTTCATATAGAAATCTCGATGCAATAATATTTATGGCAGGCATAAACATCAATAAAATCTATACTGTAGCGTATTCTTACGACGGGACGATCTCAGATTTGGGTCTATACAATTCCGGATCACACGAAATACTAGTTGGTGTAAAACTTAAAGGCAAACGCAAGCAGTTGTCTCAAAGAAACTTTTGGTAAAAGTAGACTACCGTTATCTCCAACTTTCAATAGAAGAATCGAAACGCTGATCCAGGTTGCATTTACTAAATTTCGTCAGGCCAGCTGTCTGGCTTTGCATAGGTCAACCGGTCTAACCTTTTTGGTTTAAAATAAGCATCCAATCCACAACTTATTAAAATGTCTTCTTTGTCTAAGGCAATAAATCCATCTATGCCTATCAGACGATCCTCAAGTTCAACCTTTTGAATGCTTCCGATTATAAGCGAAGTTCCGTTTAGTTGGATGTCCATTCTTTCCTCAAATTTCATCGCAATTTTCACGATGGCCTGTTTTACAAAAGGAGCGGAGCAACCTAGCCTATATTCCTCGTCCAAACCAACAGCCGTAAATTCGGATATGCTTTGTGGGTACCGTGCAGACGTTTGATGGGCTTCCTTCATATATTCATCAGAAACGTAATTGAAAGTATATTCTTTGGTCTCAATTATATTTTCCAGCGTGTCTCGTTGCACGGAATCAGGTCGAGTAATAAATCCAAACCAGGCGGGATTGGCGCCCAAATGAATGAGCGAATTAAAGATAGCTAGATTGGTATACCCTTTCGCTGATTTTGTGCCTATCAGAACTACCTGCCTGAACCCTGCCAGCGAATTAATGAAAGTTCGCCTATAGCGATCGTCGAGGGTTTGAATATCTTCATGTCCTAATATCATATTGTGTTCGGTCTGGCTTAGGTTACGTAAAAATCTCTATAAAAGACAGCATGGGCAAATTATAACTTTATAGTAGACATTCCACCATCCACATGCATAATTTGGCCTGTGATCCAACTTGCTTTTTCAGACAATAGGAACTCGGCCATGTTTGCAATATCCTCTGTAGACCCGATCCTCTTGAGCGGATGTCTTAGGGCATTTGCCTCTTTCTTCTGATCAGTATTTAATAGAGAATGTGCGAGTGGCGTCGCGGTCAAAGAGGGGGCTATACAATTTACCCGTATTGTTGGTGCAAACTCAGCAGCTAACGCTTTAGTGAGACCTTCAAGCGCCCCTTTAGATGTAGACACCTCGGAATGGTAAGGCAACCCCGCCTGGACGGCAACGGTTGAAAATAATATGATGGAGGCATTACCAGATTTCCGGAGTTTAGGCAATACCGCTTGGATTAATTTCACAGCTCCCAAAACCTGAAGGGAAAAATCTTCTGCAAAATCAGCCGCTTTAATTCTTTCGAAAGGTTTCAAGTTTATACTTCCTGGGCAATAGACGATGCCATTTAAAGTATCTGGCAGGAATTCTAAATTAATATTTACGTCTAGGACGTTCAAATGATGGCTGTGAATTGATGGATGGGAAGGGACAGAAAGGTGTTTGTTATAAGTTGCATATACTGTATTACCTGTATCTGCAAGCTGCGCTGCAAGAGTACTGCCGATTCCACTAGATCCTCCAACAACCAAATAATTAGCCATAATTTTTTTACCATTTAACAAACAGAAATCTATAAGGTTGGGCAACCGTTTATCCCTCTCAGGTCACTGACTTTATATTTTAATAAAATAGAGGGTCAAAGTTTGCAGGATAAATAACAATTAATATCTTTGTATTATACAAGATGAATAATACATAGACACTAATACATTGGCCACGAAAAATGAATTGAGGGAATTACTTTCTGCATGGGAGGAAACCTATAAGAAAGGTCAACTGACCTTATGGATATTCCTAGCTCTTAAAGAGGGAAAAAAATATGTGGACGAAATAAAAGCATTTGTCGAAGTTGAATCAAAGCAAACAATGACCTGTGAAAGCCAGAGTTTGTACCGAACCCTTCGCAAGTTTCATCATATAGGAGTAGTAAATTTCGAGGTGGGAGACGGCCACAAAGGCCCGGAGCGCAAGTACTATTATCTGACCAAACTTGGCAGTGAACTATTAACGGAATTTATAAACCGAAACATGAATTTGTTTTTTGAGAGTAAAATAATGAACCTTTTAAACCAAAAATAAAATGAAAGCTGTAACTAAAAATTTACTAAAATTCTCCGCTGTTTTATTTGCATTGACCATACTTTTTAGATTCACATTAAGTCGAACGTTAGACCATCAAGAATTTCAAAATGCCTTTTTTGTGAGTATGCTGTACGGTATAATTATATTCGCAATAGGATCTTTTTTCGGCAGGAAGGATAGACAAAGTTTGCCGTTGTACGACATTGGGTTTAGGGTCCATCTTGCGACATTCCTCATATGTAGCGCTATTGGTTTAACATGGTTTTGCTTAATCTAAACTCATCGTTCGAAAACATTGGGACTTTTGAACAACAAACATTATATTGGGCTGTTATCCTTTCCGTTCATTTTATCATATTTTTGATTACTAGAAGAAATACAATAAAAGGAATAAGAAAGACAGACATTTTCGCATAAAGCTAACGTGGAATGTTGATCAGCCAGTTTTACACCGACACTTGGTATCTTCCCGAAAACTTGAAGCAAGTGACTGTGCCGTGTCCAATAGAAGAATCAATTTTTATTTGGTCTCCGTTCTCATACTGGTAATTAATTCTAACATCTAACACATTATTAACCGTCGGATTTATAACAGCCATAAACTTCATGTTCTGTGCGGAAATAATTTTTAGTTCCTTGCTTAATGTTTCAGCGACGATTTCTTTTGTAAGTTGCATTTGACAGACCCCTGGTACAACGGGGGTCTCAGGAAAATGTCCTTGGTATATTTCGTGAGTGGGATCTAAAATTATACTTGCTTGAATAGTGCCCTCCTGAGAATCGATTTTTTCTATTTTGTAAAAGTTTCTTAATAAATGGTTCATGTTTTTAGTAGGGTTGACGGGTTCTTA
>DASVUU010000622.1:0-15875 GCA_036386935.1 Cytophagaceae bacterium
ACATATTCCCAACCCTCTTGCAACCAGTGTCTAAAGTCTTCATACCCACCAGCCTCAATAAAAGCTCTATATTCAAAGTTGGTGATCAATCTATCTTCAAACGTGAAGCCATGAAGATAAACCTTGTGGCGACCTAGTTCATTGTCAAAACAGAATCCTTCGCCGGTAAAGCCTATCTCATATAAGCCCTCTGGTACTTCAAGTTCACGAACGTCCGTATTAATGTCTTCCTTGATTTCTAAGTTAAGAGAAGAATAGACCGGAAACAGTGGATTATTTCCAAGAATATATTTGATATCAGTAACAAGCAACTCCTGATGTTGTTGCTCGTGCTGCAAGCCGATTTCGAGCAAAGGCAATACGTCATTACTTGTAATATCTGTTGACAAAAAGGACAACATCTTTTCATCTACATATTTGCGGTACTCAAAAACTTGGTCTACAGTCGGCCTACTTAGGTTTCCCCGGTCGGCTCTCAGTACCCTTTTACCCAATGTTTCATAGTAACTATTGAAAACGAAAGCAAAGTCTTCATTATAAATCTTATACTCATTGCACAATGGAAGAAGAATGAATGTTTCGAAAAACCATGTTGTATGTCCCAGATGCCACTTCGGTGGACTCACATCTACCATTGGTTGCACTACAAAATCTTCCGGTTTCAGTGGACCGCATATTTGCAACGTTTTACTTCGTATGGCCCTAAACCTGTCGATATAATCTTCTATGGTGTACATAAGAACTGTCTCAAGATATGTAAGGAACAGAAAAGATTTTTGTTCGTGCAAAGGGCATAGCAAGGAAATTTAAAAGTTTAGAAACAAAGGAAGAAGGCTAAAAGTTAGCTTTCTGCTAAATATTCATGAACAAATTTGATTGCCATAGAGCCCTCTCCTACCGCAGAAGCAACTCTTGCCATCGCTCCAGAACGGACATCCCCAGAGGCAAAAATACCTGGAATACTGGTTTCCAGAAGATAGGGCTCCCGTGCAACCTTCCATGACTTTGCAAACTCGTCGTGCTTGATAAGATCTCTACCGGTCACGATAAACCCTTTCTTGTCTTTAATCACGCTCCCATCCAGCCAATCGGTACTTGGCTTTGCTCCAATGAATACAAATAGTGCCTTGGCAGGGACGATAGAAACGCTATCCTGCACGCTGTTATAAACCGAAACCTTTTCTAATTGATTGTCTCCATGTACCTCAGTTACTTCTGTGAATGGATTTACTTTTATATTAGGAGAGGACGTTATCTGGTCTATCAAATAGCTGGACATGGAAGCGGCGAGAGAGGTCCCTCTAATAATAATATGAACTTCCGATGCATATTTACTAAGATACATTGCGGCCTGCCCTGCAGAATTGCCTCCCCCCACAATATAAATCGGGCAATCTTTACAATAAATGGCTTCTGTACTTGCTGCGCCATAATATATTCCTGCCCCATTTAGTTTATGCATACCCGGTACTTCCAAGATTCTATAGGAGACTCCCGTTGTTATCACAATGGCTCTGGCATTTATTTTCTTACCCTCTGAGAGTTCGATTATTTTATAATTCCCATCTGCAACAATCGTTTTTACTTCGCGTGGAGTAAGGAATTCTGTTCCAAACCGTGATGCTTGTGTAATGGCACGTTTTGTCAATTCAGCCCCAGTGACTCCTGCAGGGAAACCAAGGTAATTTTCAATTCTTGAGCTCGTACCGGCCTGCCCTCCTGGGGCACGTCGTTCAATCAACAAGGTTTTAAGACCTTCGGACGCCCCATACACAGAGGCTGCTAATCCAGACGGGCCTGCACCTATTATCACTACGTCATACAACGCTTGGGAAGGAGCTACCCCTAATCCAATCTTCGTAGCAATCTGACTTAGGGACGGGTCTTTCAGACTTGAGCCGTCTTCAAAAATAACTATTGGCAGCTCCGCTTTAGTAGTGTGCGATGCATTTAGTAATGGCTGCGCCTCTTCATTATCGCTCTCGAACCACTGGTAAGGCACAAGATTGCCCGCCAGGAAATCCTTAATTTCATGGGATTTTGGCGACCATTGAAATCCGATTACTTTAATTCCAGTAAACTCTGGCTTATAATTAACCTGCCAATCATTGAGCAAGTCTCGTAAAATCGGAAACAACTTCTCTTCAGGTGGATCCCACGGTTTTATTAAATAATAATCGAGGCTGACTTTATTTATGGCATTGATCGCAGCTTGGGTATCTGCATATGCAGTCAATAAGACTGTTTTCGTCTCAGGAAAAATCTTCAGCGCCAATTCTAAGAAGTCAACCCCTTCCATCTCCGGCATCCGTTGATCGGATAGTAATAATGCTACAATCTCTTTTTTTAACTTCAGTTGTTGCAAAAAATCTAAGGCCTGTTTAGCAGAGCTTGCCTTCAGTATTCGATAATCATTTCTGAATTCGCCGCGCAGATCCCGTTCTATTGCAGCCAATACTTGCAAGTTGTCATCTATTACTAGTATTATAGGAAGTTTTGCCATTGACAAAAAATATGACTTAATTTTATTGCTATTAATAGTCTAGATATTCATCATCATCATAGCACCATGCCCACTTTTCCCCTCGTTCTCCAGAAATGACTACCGAATGACCGGTTTTTATCCAATGGCGAGTTGCATGTTTGTTAGGTGAAGAGTCACAGCAGAATACATCCCCACAGGTTTGGCAGATTCTAAGGTGAACCCATTTGTCTCCGTTCTCAACGCATTCTTTACAAACTAAAGGTGCATTGTTGACTTTTGGCTGGAAATCGACAAGGTGTTCACAGATCTTCGGCGAAGACATATTTCGTTTAAGCTTTATTTACCTAAGGTAAAAAAAATATTAAAGCTTTGAAATCAAAAAATATTATTAATGGATGAATTTGCTGCTAAACAGATTTTGCCCTTTGTACGATACCCTTAAAGACGCTTACTATAAGCGTGGCCTTTCCGCCGAAATGAGTGCTCTCGCCCTTTAGTTGCTCGTAATATGAAAAACTATCCGCCTTATTGAAGTCAAACTTATAAAGACCTAACGTAAATAAACTAGTTACAAAGGTGACGATTGACATAAGGGTAATAACAGCACCCAAAATAAGCAGGCTAATTATCATACTATTTCTGCTCTCGGCAATCTGATTTTCTATTAATGATCGAGAAGTATTTGTCATAAGCTGGCTGTTGAGGTACACTATTCTAAACGTGGCGACTGCTACCGGTGTTCTTTTACAATGACAGATTTACTTACAAAATAACCTTCTCCAATAGGTTACGAAGAGAATTCCATTTCAAGATTAAACTACTTTTCAAATCGATGAACATTGCCTAAATGTAGCTTCGGCTAGAACAGCTCCGGTATAAAATGTTTGAAAATCGGAAAAAAGGTACATCCTTTCTCTAGGAGGTAAAAGAAGTTGCAAAGGCATTTAAAGCAAGAACCTCCGATTGAGAATTGCATCTCAATCGGAGGTTCTTAAAATCATCCTAAATTTTATAAACTACGTTTTACTTCTTTTTCCTCAAAAGCCTCAATAGTATCGCCGACTTCAATGTCATTAAAGCCTTTTATACTTACTCCGCACTCATACATGGTTTTCACCTCAGAAACATCGTCTTTAAATCGTTTCAATGCATCAATACGGCCAGTATGGACTACGATACCATCTCTAACCAATCTAATGTTATTATTCCTTTTCAGAACACCATCAGTTACATAGCAACCAGCAATTGTACCAATTTTGGATATCTTAAATACTTCTCTTACCTCTACTACACCCACAATAATCTCTTCGACTTTAGGTGCAAGCATACCTTCCATCGCTGCCTTCACTTGATCTATTGCATCGTAGATGATAGAATAAAGCCTGATATCTATTTGCTCTTGCTCAGATAATTTCTTAGCACCAGTTGATGGCCTTACTTGGAATCCAATAATGATCGCATCTGATGCCGATGCCAGCAATACGTCGGATTCGGAAATTTGTCCCACTCCTTTGTGTATTATTCTTACCTGTACTTCCGGAGTTGATAATTTCAACAATGAGTCAGACAATGCCTCTACAGATCCATCCACGTCACCTTTTACAATCACGTTAAGCTCCTTGAAGGTACCTATTGCAAGTCGTCTTCCAATTTCATCAAGAGTAATATGTTTCTTAGTTCGAATACTTTGCTCTCTAAGTAATTGCTCTCTTTTGTTAGCTATTTCTCGGGCTTCTCTCTCAGAATCCATCACGTTGAACTTGTCGCCTGCCTGAGGAGCACCTGGTAAGCCAAGCACCTGAACTGGAGTCGATGGGCCGGCTTCTTTCAACCTGGTCCCTCTATGATCAGTCATCGCCTTTACTCTACCGAAGTGGGCGCCCGCAAGAATTACGTCCCCAACTTTCAATGTACCAGACTGTACTAAAATGGTAGAAAGATAGCCCCTTCCTTTGTCAAGTGATGCTTCTACTACTGTTCCAACTGCTTTCTTATCAGGATTGGCCTTTAATTCTAACAATTCAGCTTCTAACAAAACTTTTTCAAGCAATTCAGTGATACCAGTTCCAGCTTTGGCCGAGATAAGTTCACACTGATATTTCCCACCCCAATCTTCGACAAGGATGTTTTCTTTAGATAATTCTTCTTTTATTTTATCAGGATTAGCCCCGGGTTTGTCTATTTTATTGATAGCAATAACTATTGGTACTCCTGCAACTTGAGCATGGTTGATTGCCTCTTTTGTTTGTGGCATCACATTATCATCAGCTGCCACTACTATGATTACAATATCTGTTACCTTAGCTCCACGGGCTCTCATCGCTGTAAAGGCTTCGTGACCTGGTGTATCTAAGAAAGTGATTTTTTTGCCAGAGTCGGTGGTTACTGAGTACGCACCAATATGTTGCGTAATTCCCCCAGCCTCACCAGCAGCAACCTTCGATTTTCTAATATAATCGAGCAATGAAGTCTTACCGTGATCGACGTGACCCATGATGGTGACGATTGGAGCTCTATCAAGTAGGTCACCTTCCTCGTCCTGGTCATCCGCAATCAAACTATCTTCTTCTTCTGAACTTGTGAATTGGACGCCATATCCAAACTCATCAGCAATTACTGTGATAGCTTCCGCATCAAGTCGTTGGTTAATAGAAACGAACATCCCAAGATTTAAACAAACCCTGATTACGTCGTTCACAGAAACTTCTAGCAATACAGCAAGGTCGTTGGCAGAAATAAACTCTGTAACTTTAAGGACTTTGGCATCCTCTTGCTCTTGCAACATCTTCTCTTCGTTGGCTTCAGCCACTGCAGAGCGTTTTTCTTTTCTATATTTTGATCTGTTGACAGGACTTTTGCCACCACTTAGCTTGGCAAGGGTTGCCTTTATCTTATCTTGGATTTCTTTATCTGTAACTTCTTCCTTCACCACAGGTGCGCCAAACCGTGGTCTATTATTGAAATTAGAATTGTTGTTGTTTCCTTTATACCTACTGTTCGCTTGTCCTGCGGCTGCAGTTGGTGCGGTAGAGGGAGCAGTATTATCAGAAGGTTTGGGAGCAGGTATCCTAGCCCTTTTCTTCTTTTTATTTCTATCGGCTTCAAGGTCTGAAGAGGCAACAGGGTTAGGCCCTTTTTTCTTTGCCTTATCTGGCAATTCGATTTTGCCTAGAACTGTCAATCCTTTTAGAGTCTCAGCTTTAGCTCCTACAAGTTCGTCCTCAGGTCTTCCTTCGATTACCGTTGCAGCTGGCTCAGCAACCACGGTCGGCTCGACCGGAGGCAATGTCTGTTTTACTTCAGCAACTGGTTCAATAACTTCAACTTTCTGTTCTTTTGGCTCTGCTTCTTTTCCAATAACGGGAGCCGCTTTAGCTTCCTCTGCTACTTCAGGAAGAGAGTCAACAACTTCAGCTTTCGCCTCAATTGGCGTTTCTTTTACTTCTGTTTTTGCCTTTTTAGGAGGATTAAGGTCAATTTTTCCAACAACTTTTATTCCTTGAAGCTTTACTTTTGAGAGATCTTCCTCTGGAATAGCCTCTATTCTTGCAGTTTCTTTTTCTTGAACAGCCTTCTTTTCGGCCTTTTCTGTAAGATTTTTGATAAAAATCTCATCTTCGTCGTCTTTATTCTTTTTTTCAAGAATAGGATCTGATTGAAGAATCGCATTGTCGGAATGTTTTTTTCCAATAGTAAGTCCGGACGCTTCTTTCTTGTCCATTGCTGAAGATTCGAATTCCTTCATCAGCATGCTAAACTGCTCAGTAGTTATTTTTGAGTTAGGGTTAACTTCAATTTCGAAGCCTTTGGCAGAAAGGTGCTCAGCTATAGTAGAAAGGCCTACATTCAGCTTTCTTGCTACCTGGCTTAATCTCATCATTTTTTCTTCTGACATTCCTTGTTTTTATCTTTTAGAATAGTGGCTTTTGAATACTGAGCAGTTAATTGTTCACTATTCGAATTCCTGTTTTAATATATTTAATACATCCTCTACCGTCTCTTCTTCCAATTCTGTTCTTCTTACTAAATCTTCTTTGCTAAGATTCAACACACTCTTCGCTGTGTCTAGTCCAACTCTCTTCAATTCTTTGATGATCCAATCTTCAATCTCATCTGTGAATTCGCTGAGTGAAACATCTTCTTCCTCACCAGTTGCCAATTCTCTGAACACATCGATTTCCATCCCTACCAATTTACTTGCAAGCTTTATATTCTGCCCACCTTTACCAATTGCTAAGGAAACTTGATCAGGTTTTAAGTATACAGATACACGGTTATGTTCATTGTCAATCTTGATGTTGCTAATCTTAGCAGGGCTCAATGCTCTAGAAATATACAATTCAAGGTTATCAGTAAAATTGATAACGTCTATGTTCTCATTCTCGAGTTCTCTCACGATACTGTGAATTCTTGATCCCTTCATCCCAACACAAGCTCCAACTGGGTCTACTCTATCATCGTATGATTCTACCGCAACTTTAGCTCTCTCACCTGGCTCTCTTACTACTCTTTTGATAGAAATCAGACCATCATATACTTCTGGAACTTCGCTTTCAAATAATCTCTCTAAGAAAGTTGGAGACGTCCTTGATAAGATGATCCTTGGATTTCCATTGTTTGTCTCTACGCGATGTACAATTGCTTTTACATTGTCGCCTTTTCTAAATCGGTCTTTAGGTATTTGCTCATTTCTTGGAAGTATCAATTCATTTCCTTCGCCATCTATCAACAATACTTCACGATTCAAAATCTGGTAAACTTCGCCGGAGATGATCTCACCTACCAGCTCTTTGTATTTTTGGAACAATATATCCTTTTCAAGATCCTTTATTTTTTGAATAAGAGTCTGGCGTGCCGTCATCACCAATCTACGACCAAAGTCTATCAATTTTATTTCCTCAGCTACTTCCTCCCCAATGTCAAAGTCAGCTTCGATCTTTCTAGCATCAGTAAGCGAGATGTGTTTATTTTCGTCAAAATCGAAACTATCTTCAGCGAATTCGTCGTCAACTATCTCTCTTACTCTCCACATTTCCAAGTCACCCTTGTCAACATTTATAATGACGTCAAAGTTAGAATCATCAACAAATTTTTTGCGAATCATTGTTCTGAATACATCTTCCAGGATACGGATCATCGTAGGCCGATCAATGTTTTTAAATTTTGCAAATTCCGCAAATGATTCGATTAGAATTGAACTCTCCATTGTGTTAATTAAATGAAACTAAAACATTTGTTTTTTTAATATTACTAAATAGTACTTCCGAAGGAGCCACTACAATTTTTTTCGATTTACCTTTCTCTTTTTTTTCTTCGAGAATCACGATTCTATCTTCTTGAACAGATTCTAGCTTACCTACAACGATATTGTCATCATTGAGCAGAACCGACAATTTTCGCCCAATATTTTTGTGATATTGACGAGTAAGTTTCAGTGGTTTATCTACCCCAGGAGAACCGATTTCAAGTAAATATGGATGTTCCGAGAAATTCATCTCTTCCAGCTCCTTGCTCAGCATCCTGCTGATCCGTGCACACTCATCAATAGATATCCCATTATCACCATCTAGCAAAACTGTAATCTTATTGACAGCCGTAGAACCAGAAACATTTACATCAACGATGAAGTGCTCTGGGCTCTGTAGATTATTACTTACTATCTCTTTGACTTTTTCTTTTATATCCATCATGCTACACAAATAAAAGAGGGGACTTTTGTCCCCTCTTCATGCCACTGTGTATAAACAACACTCAAAGTTAAGCAAAAAAGTCCGGAAAACAATATTCCGGCGTTAATTTTCCGTTAAGGACAAACGAATTAGAGCTCCGAGATTCATTTGACCAACCTGGATTCCTGCTCAATAATTTTGGGCACATGCATATTATTCCTACTCAATCCTTGCGTATAGGTTTGAATAAAAGCTTTGAGTTGATTCTGCATCCTTGCCTTCAATTCGTCATTGCCGTCGATGTTCTTTTGTAGAAAGGGGTCTTTACTATGGTCGTAAAATCCTTCTATCTTATCTCTCGCTGGATTATACTTTAAAATAAAGGGGTGATGAATAATTTGGTAAATGCCATCTACATATTGTACAGCATAGGAAAAGTTTCCCTTGTCAAAGGCATTTCTTCCTAGCGAATAGAAGGAATCGGGATAATTCAGATAGGCGAGTATGGTCGGAAAAATATCAATCTGCTGCATTGTCTCATAATCCACGCCTTTAAGGTCGCTTGCGGGTTTGTAGAAGGCAATCGGTATTGAATACTTACCTAATGAATTCTGATAACTTTCATCAAAGCTGTCGGATGTATGATCAGCAACGAGCACGAAAAGAGTATTTGCAAACCAGGCCTTCGTAGATGACCTAGAAAAAAACTTTCGTAATGACATATCGACATAGGCAACGCTTCTTTCAAATGGTTTTTTAATACCTTTCAACGAATTTTTGTAATCTACCGGAGTGACATAGGGTGGATGTAACGACAAGGTGAGTATCGAAGAGAAAAATGGCTGCGGTTTTTTATCCAGTTCACTGGAGAAATATTCTAGGTATTTATCGTCGAAAATACCCCACTCTTTATCGTCATGACTTTGGTCAGGATAGTCCTCCTGGCTATAATATTTCCCAGAACTAGAAACTCTGATGAAGTTGTCTAACCCGTAAGTTCCCAACGGCCCTCCGTGGTAAAATGAAGTATTATAGCCTTTCTTTGATAGCGCTCCACCTATACTTTCTATATTATTATCGCTATACATAGAATAGAGATAATGTTGATCCATCATAGAGGGAATGCTGCTTTGTACTGAGGGCAATGCATCGAGCGTGCGGGTTCCATTGGCAAATGCATTCTTAAAGACTAAACTGTTTCTGAGTAAAGAATCTAGGAAAGGCGTATTCTTTACTTTTTTGTTGTAATACCCAATATACTCTTGGCCGAAACTTTCGAGCAGGATCACTACGACATTGTCGTAGTGGGGCGTTGCTTTAGACTGATATGTTTTTATTGGATTTAACAGAGATCGTAATTTGTGCGAATCAAAATAATGGTAGTCTACAGTAGGCTTCGCGTCTATAGAGGTAAGTAGTTGGAAAGGGCTATTTAAAGTAAGAGGAATAAGATCTGTGTTGACAAACCGAGCTGCATCAAAGGGTCTGATGGGCCTCATATAAAATCCACCACGAGCAGCCACAATCCAGATAGAGATGACTATTACTATGAGCCCTATTCTTTTCCACCAAGGCCCAGAATATCCAGTAGATTCACCAGCTGACATTGATACCCACTTATTGTATATATACACCAGCAATATGATCGCAAATAAAAAACCTAATATAAAGTACCAATAAAATAGGACTGCATCACCTAACATGCTTGTGAAGTAATTTTTCAGACGCCAGATTTCTATGCCAGTCCTTTTTTTGGAAAAAGGGTAATATGCAGTATCAATGAGGTTCAGCAACAGAGCGATCACGTTAGATAGTAAAAATGAGCCTTTCAAAGCATGCTGATAAGATTTTTTGGCTCTGATATCGAATGGAATCAATGATAGTAGGATGAAGAGACTATTGAGATATACTATGGCGCTAAAGTCAAATAACAACCCATAAAAGAAAGTCGCCATGATAGCTCCGCCACTGAAATGTGCAAATTCGTCGTAATTGAATAAGAAGAAGGTAAGGCGGCATAGGAAAAATACCACAAATGATAATGCCACAACTTTTATTATATTGACTGCGCTTACCTTAGTGAGGTCTTGATTATTGTTCATTAAAATGGAAATGGTTGAGGAAGCTTTAAAAATTTATTGGTAATAAGGAGAATTACAGAAATTTAAATTCATTTTTGGCAAAACTAATTAATGGAGATTGCTTATAAGTAAATTGGATGCAAATCTAAATTTTTAATGGTAATTAACCCATAGGATAGAGCCGATAAACAAAATCATTGTATCACAGTAGGTTTAAAAGTGGAAAGAAGAAAGCTTAGAAATTTTAATTTGCTAATTTCAGGGCTGACGCTTGTTTTTTATCTTCTCCCTTTCATTTCTCCTTTTAGCTGGTGGCCTTCGGCTTTCTTATGCCTCCTCATTCCTCCACTACTTTTGTTAAATTTTAGCCTTGCCGTATTTTGGATCTATTTACGATCATGGCGATTTTTGATTTCAGCCCTCGCTCTTTTAATTGGCCTAAGATTCCTTTCTGGACTTATCGCAATTAACCGAAGCGACCAGGAGGAAGATGATATAAAAGTTATGTCTTACAATGTGAGGCTTTTCAATAATTTCCAAAAATCTAAGGATAGGACCACTTCACGAAAGATGATTCGTTGGTCAACAGATATAGATGCTGATATCAAGTGTATTCAGGAATTTTACCACGAGCGTAGTTCTCGCGTGTTCAATACGATGAATAGATTTAAAAAATCTACGCCTTATTGTTATTTTGAGCCTTACCTCATTCAAAAAAGGCTTCAATATGGTATGGCAATTTTTAGTAAATATCCATTTATCAAATCAGGTGTGGTCCACTCCGAGAAGAATTGGAACAATAAAATAATTTTTGCTGACATCAAAATGCCTAATGATACCATCAGAGTTTATAATATCCATCTTCAATCGATGGCCATAGACATCAGCAGTATTTTCCAATCTCAAAATGAAGGCTTCTCTAAGCTCAATCTTAGCAATGCCCTAAAAAAATATAAAAAAGGGGTAATGCGAAGAAGTTATCAAATGGAGAAGCTAATCGCACATATTTCTAAATCACCTTATAGGACTATTGTATGCGGGGACCTTAATGACCCCCCGATTAGCTATTCCTATCAAAGCCTGCGAAGCGTTCTTAATAACACGTTTGAAGAAGGCGGCTTAGGATTTGGATATACTTATGACAGCCCATTGCCTTTGAGGATTGATAATCAATTCTGTTCTAAAAACATTGAGGTTAAAGATTTTGATACTGTAGACTCCATTAGGTATTCCGATCATTTTCCCACTTTTGCGCACTATAACTTCAAAGGCAAAACCAAATAATCTTTTAGGACAATGATCATTTGAGGGCTATGGAAAATTCTACAGAATAAATGTCCTATTTTTATTAATTTGCAACCTAAAAACACTTCTGAACGCAAACTATAGTGGTTTTGAGAAGGAGTTTTTTAAACTCATTAAATACATTAATGGAGCAGACCAATTTAAGAATTTACAATACTCTTTCCAGAAAAAAAGAAATATTTGAGCCTCTCAATCCACCGTATGTAGGGATGTATCTTTGCGGGCCTACTGTGTATGGTGACGCCCATCTTGGAAATGCAAGGGCTGCAATCAGTTTTGATATCCTTTACCGGTATCTACTCCATTTAGGATACAAGGTGAGGTATGTTAGAAATATTACGGATGTAGGGCACCTTGAGCAAGATGCTGATGAAGGAGAAGACAAAATTGCTAAGAAAGCAAAGTTGGAGAAATTGGAACCCATGGAAGTGGTCCAGCATTATACTTCAGCGTATCACAAAGTGATGGATAAGCTAAACGTAAAATCCCCAAGTATAGAGCCCCACGCCTCTGCCCATATCCCCGAGCAGATAGAAATGATAGAGGAAATTTTGAAGAATGGGCTGGCCTATATTGAGAATGGTTCGGTTTATTTTGATGTTGAAAAATACTCTAAAGACAATAACTATGGCATTCTTTCAGGAAGAGTGATCGACGACTTGAGAGCGGGTACACGCGAGCTTGATGGACAAAAGGAAAAAAGAAGTAGTCTCGACTTCGCTTTATGGAAAAAAGCCTCTCCGGAACACATCATGAGGTGGAACTCGCCATGGAGCGCTGGTTTCCCGGGCTGGCATCTTGAATGCTCTGCCATGAGTTCTAAGTATCTAGGCAAACAATTCGACATACATGGAGGCGGCATGGACCTTATGTTCCCGCATCATGAATGTGAAATAGCCCAGGCCAAGGCTAGCAACCAAACAGATCCGGCGAAATATTGGATGCACAATAATATGATCACGCTAAACGGTCAAAAGATGAGCAAATCCCTTGGGAATTCTGTAACCATGGACCAGCTTTTTAATGGTGACCATCCAGTGCTTCAAAAAGCGTTTTCACCCATGACCGTTAGGTTCTTCATACTACAGGCTCACTACAGAAGTACCCTAGATTTTTCCAATGAAGCAATTATTGCCTCAGGCAAGGGGTATAAGAAAATATTGAACGGGTTAAAAATTATAAAATCCCTAAGTTATTCCTCATCCCCGGGTGCGGGAATAGATGAAAAGCTGAACAGTGAAATTCTCGGCTTATGTAAAGATTGCTATAAAGCAATGGACGACGACCTTAATACTGCTGTTTTAATAGCAACGCTTTTCAACCTTCTAAAAAAGATAAACCTTCTATACTCGAAGACATTGGATGTATCGCAGATGTCGGAGTCGGTTTTTGAGGAAATGAAAAGCACATTCATTCTATTCACGGAGGATATTCTTGGATTGGTGGAAGAAAATAATGTGAAGGCCGCCAACTTGGTAGATGCCTTGTTGGATTTTTATAAAGAGGCAAAGGACTTAAAACAGTACGACAAGGTAGATAAAATAAGGACGTACTTTAAACAGGAGGGCCTCGTGATCAAAGATTTAAAAACGGGTATAGATTGGTCTTATGAAGAATAAAGCATCAAAAATATTTATTGTAGTAGCTTTTCTTACTTCTTTACCCATACTCTATTCCTGTAAAGAGAACAAGAAGCGGACAGAAACTGTAAAAGAAACTCCTGCAATACCGACTCCGGTTTTCAATGAAGATTCTGCTTATAGATTTGTCGAAAGCCAGGTGAACTTCGGTCCGAGAGTACCAAATACGGCGGCCCATGTAAAATGCGGAGATTACTTAATTTCCGAACTTAAACGTAACGGTGCAAAAGTTTCGGTTCAGGAATTTGAAGCGAAAGCATGGGATGGTAAACTTTTGAGATTGCGAAACATCATAGGCAGCTACAATGAAAATGCCCCTAAAAGGCTTCTATACGCGGCTCACTGGGATACAAGGCCTTTCGCAGACAAGGACAGCGTGAGACAAGATGTGCCAATAGATGGCGCTAACGATGGTGCAAGTGGCGTAGGTATCCTACTCGAAATTGCACGAACCATGCATTTAGCTAACAAACCTTCAGTAGGGCTGGACATTATATTCTTTGATGGAGAAGATTATGGCGAATTAAACAATAGCAGCTACCGCAACGGGGAGAATAATTGGTGTTTGGGTTCGCAATACTGGGCAAAAAACAAACATATTCCTCAATACAATGCTTACTACGGAATCCTTCTAGACATGGTGGGTGCCGCAAATGCAAGGTTTGCTCTAGAAGGTACGTCTATGCAATATGCTCCCAATGTAATGAAAGAAGTCTGGCAAACTGCTTCGAGACTTGGGTATTCCTCTCATTTTGTTTTCGAGGAAGTAAGCGGCATCACTGATGACCATACGTACATCAATCAAATAGCAAAGATTCCCATGTTAGATATTATTGAAAGAAGCAACTCCGACGTTAATCCTTTCGGATCTTACCATCATACCCATAAAGACAACATGTCTATTATCGACAAAAAAACTCTTAAAGCAGTAGGACATACAATCTTAGAAGTTCTTTACAAAGAATGATCTGTGTAGGAAAACTTAGTACCCGCGTTATCTATTTGTAGCAAACCTTGGCGTCCAATAATCATAGGGTAGTTTGCCCGCTCATGACCAACAGGAAAGTTAAAGCATATTGGATATTGATAATCTTCCACCGCGTCATATACAATTTCCTTCGCCTCCATAACAAATGGAACTGTGTTGTCGAGCATATCTGAGAGGTGGCCAACAATTAAACCGCTAAGGTTGGATAATTTATTTGCCCTTCTCATTTGCACCATCATTCTATCCAACCTATAAAGGTATTCGCCAACGTCCTCTATAAATAAAATTTTACCTTTAGTGTCAAAATCTGACGGAGTGCCTATTGCCGAACATAAAATCGCTAAATTTCCTCCTATAATTTCTCCTTGAGCAGTTCCGTGTCTATTAAGTTTGTTCGGGCTAATGCTATATTCAACAGCCTCTCCAAATAAAACCTTTCGCAAATTATCAACCGATAGTTGCGTTCCCTCCTGCCCAAACTGTAATGGCATAATGCCATGTATACTTTCAATGCCATTGCGGTGAAGTGTACAATGCAAGAGCGTGATATCGCTAAACCCGACAATCCACTTCGGAGATTGTAGAAACTTATCCCAATTGATCGAGTCAATAATTCTATTGCAGCCATAACCGCCACGTATACTAAAAATTGCCTTTATCTCATCATCATCCAGCATAGTTTGTAGATCCGATGTTCGTTCCTCATCGGTACCTGCAAACGGGCCATATTGATTGAAAATATTTTCCCCAAGCTTCACTTTAAGTCCACAGCCTTCAAGTATGTCTATTCCATTTTTTAAGGCAGAAGCTTCAAAATTTTTAGCTGGCGCAATTAAACCTATGACATCGTCTTTCTTAAGGTAAGGAGGTTGTTTCATATCAGTTAAAAACGAAAAAACCTGTAGGTCGTACAGGTTTCTTTTAAATTAAGTTAAAATCTTGCTTATTTCTTTTTTACCGGCGCACTTGATTTTTGGGGAGCTGGAGCTGGCGTTGTAGCGTTAGATCCTTGTGTTGGAGCCGCAGCCCCGCTACCTGCACCTACACTATTTTTACTAGAAGTACTTCCAGGAGGTGGAGGTGTCACTCCTAGCCTTTTCAATACTAGATCAGAAATATTGTATTCTTTATTTTTAGCATAAAGAATGATCGCTGACCCACCGTAATCGGCATGAGTACTGAAGATATAAGTGTAAGCATTCTCCTCGCCAACTGCATCAATAGCTTTTTGAACCTTTGCTAAAACTGGCTCTAACAGGGAAACTTGTTTTTTCTGTAAAGAAGATTGTGCACTTTGCTCAAACTCTTTGATGGAAGTTTGCAAAGTCATCAATTCTTTTTCTTTATCTTCTTTCACTACATCTGTCATCAACCCTGAAGTTGACGCTTTTTGATAGTCTTGAAGTTTTTTCTCATACTCGCCATACTTTGCTTGAAGTTGAGCTTGCAATTGTTTCTCGTGTGCCTGTAAATCTGATTCTACTTGTTTTGCTTCTGGAAGCAATCCAAGAATATAGTCTAAATTAGTATATCCTAATTTTAAAGCTGGAGTTTGAGCGTTAGCTCCGTAGTATCCTACCAGGAGTAGAAATAAAAAGATTATTTTAAATTGATTTTTCATTGTATAAATTTGTTTTTTTTTCATTTGCAAATAGCGAACCAGTTTGCTTTAAGGTGACACAAAAGTAATTATTTATTGGTATTATC
>DASVUU010000623.1:0-7556 GCA_036386935.1 Cytophagaceae bacterium
CTCAACATGCAGATAAAAGATTTGATGGAACAAGAAATGAGAAATGAATAAGTTAATTTTCAAAAACATTATTTTTCATGAACCTATATTCCAGCCAACACAAACATTATCCTCTTTAAGTAGAGAGAGAGACAACATTAATTGACCTATTGAAGAGGTTTCTGCAATTTTTTCTATCTAATCCGATTCTAAATTAAGCTCTTCCAAAAAATAATTGGAATAAACTCAGCTGTTTTTTTATTTCTACCGTAGGGGGCATTTGGTTGTTAGTCTGTTTATAAAATTTCAAAAACATTCTTTAACCGAAGAGGTTAAGCACATATTGCACATCACTTTTAGGTCTAAAATATTTTATGAAAAGTTGGATATTATTTTTTTCCCTGCTTGTAATCAGTTACCAGGGATACACACAGAATCTAGTGGTAAATATTGGAGTTATTATAGACACATTGGCCGATCCTTGTGATGGGCCTATTACTCTAGATTGTCACTATCCTACCTCTCGATATAATATTAAATGGAATACTAATGAAACAACTCAAACTATAAGAGTAAGTACAACCGATACTTTCATAGTTGAGGTATCTGATCGTAATAATCCTTTGATCAAAGGGGTGGACACTGCAACCGTCACCTATGTCGGTGCATTTAAAATAGATCTTGGCAAAGATACCTCTAGTTTCTGTGCAGGTTGTATTACACTTGATGCTGGGAAGAATTTGCGTCAGACCTTGGGAACAAGGTACCAATGGAGCACAGGCGAAACAACACAAAAGATTAGAGTGTGTAAGTCTGGAAAAGTTTCAGTTACTGCTACAAACAGATTCGGTTGTACAGCCACGGACAATATCTTTCTAAATATAATCGGAAATCAAGCTTATACCTTTAATCCGAGCCCGGACGTCAATGTTTGCGCGGGATCTACTGTCACTTTAAAAAGCGGGATTACGCCAGGTATAGGAAAAAAATTATGGAGTACTGGTGCGGAAACTGAGACAATTAATGTCACCCAATCTGGGAAATATGTAGTGAAGATATTCGATATACCCACTGTCTGCGATAGTAAACTTGATACCATTATTGATACGATACTTGTAAATATTAATAATCCAATAGTACAACTTGGTCCAGATCAGTCTAAGTGCGGAGGATGTGTAACGCTGAGCGCAGGCACCCAACCACCTGGTTCGATTATAAACTGGAGCACAGGAAGCAAAGAAAATACCATCAATGTCTGCACGCCAGGCCTAAATGTTATTACCTTAACCGTGACCGGACCTGACAATTGCTCGACGTCTGATGAAATCAGGGTTGATATTAAAGACAACTTTACCGTTGACTTGGGGAGTGATGTTTTAGAATGTGCACCAACTCATACTATTAACGCAAGATCTTTTCCTGGAGCAACCTACGTTTGGAGCACTGGCGAAACTACATCATCTATTGTCGTGTCTAATTCCGGGACTTACAAGGTCAAAATTTATAATTTGAACAGCTGCTCTGCCCTTGATACACTTACGGATGAGGTCAAAATAACGTTTGTTTCCAAGCTTCCTACACCAGGCGCCATTACTGAGGTCGCTGGGCCGTGTGTTGATAAAAAATTTACAATTGTTCCTGTAGAAGGTGTTAGTAAATTCCAGTGGTCTGCGCCAGAGGGCTGGGTCATTACTAAACAAAGTGAGACAGAAATTACCGTGAGAATACCTGAGGGAACTCCAAGGTCCGGCACTATTTCAGTAAGATCTACAAATGAGGGAGAAAATTGCGGAAGTGAACTATCTTCAATCAATACAGAAGTGATAGACTACGACATTAAACGTTTTAATTCCTTCACTCCTAATAATGATGGAATTAATGATGTTTGGGTAGTCAGAAACATAAACCTCTATCCTGACAACAGTTTGACAATCTTAAACCGATGGGGTAACGAGGTATATACAAAGAAAGGTTATAACAACGAATGGGACGGCAGTGGCCTTAATGAGGGTACTTACTTTTATAAATTAAATGTAAATCAATGTGGTCAAATGAGAAACTATGAGGGTAATGTAACCTTAGTGAGATAGGCCTAAAAAATTATTAAACACATCAAATTTTAAGTAAATGAGAATATATTTTTCAATCATTTTTATCGCTTTGATCTGCTTGTCAGCCCAAGCACAGCAAGATGCGCAGTTTAGCCAATACCTCTTTAACGGTGTAGTTATTAATCCTGGTTATGCGGGAAGTAAGGAGTACGTGAATCTAAATGGCCTCTACAGGAAGCAATGGGTGGGTGCTGAAGGCGAACCCACTTCACAAACAGTCAGTGTAGATGCACCAATATACAGAAACAAATTGGGTATAGGCATGTATGTTCAGAATGACGTGATTGGATTTAGAAGATCTACCGGTGCTTACGGTACTATAGCTTATAGAGTGCACCTTACCAGTACAGCAAAACTTGCCTTGGGTGCGTCAGTAGGTGCTACACAGTTCGCATTGAAATCTTCTCAATTGACCACAGATATAGAGAACGATCCCGCTATTTCTCAAACTGACCAAAGTGTCATCAGGCCAAACGCCAGAGTAGGACTCTATTTTAATACAAATAGGTTTTTTGCAGGTATCACCATCGCTGATATTCTAAATGGCTTTAATGTAAAGGAGTCATTTGTGATTGGCCAGCAAACCCATTTCTATTTTGCGACGGGAGTCGTGGTTGGGTTAGGGTCTTTCCTAAAAATAAGACCAAGTATTATAGTGAAGGAAGACTTCAAAGGTCCTACCAATGCAGATTTTACCAACTTTTTTATTTTTAAGGAGAAATTATGGCTCGGAGGATCTTACCGCACAGCCTTGTTGAAAAAAGATCAGTTAGACAGCGACCTGCGACACAGAGATGCAGTAGCCTTGATGATACAAGTATTCCCAATAGAAAGAATTAGGTTGGGATACGCTTATGACATCACTCTTACCGACTACAAGAATTTCCCCAGTCACGAGATTTCTGTAGGATATTATTTTATCAAAAAAGCAGGTCCAAGAATGCTTACACCAAGATATTTTTAAATTTAGAAGGATTATGAAGTCAGCAAAAATACAACTAATACTTTGTTTAATTATTTTTTACACGATTCCAGCGTTCAGCCAATATAAAAAACTGAAGGCAGACAAGGAGTATCTCAAATTTAACTATGCACTCGCTATACAACACTATCTTGAGCACATCGAGGATAAGGACTTGACAGTAGACGTAGCGGAAAATCTCGCGGACTGCTACCGCCTCACAAGTCAGAGTGAGAAGGCTGAAGAATGGTATGGAAAAGTTCTTGCGTTCAATAGCTACAAGCCTATTGATATCTTACATTATGCTGAAGCCTTACGTAACAATGGTAATTACATGGAGGCAAGAAACCAATTTATTGCTTATGGCCAAAAAGTGCCAGAGGAAAAAGAAAAAGCAACGAAAATGGCTGAAGCCTGTGATATGGCGCTTGATTGGATGGCAAATGCAGAGCAAGTTAATTTATTAAATACCAAAACTCTTAATACAACTTACTCAGAGTTTAGCCCTTACATTTATAAGGAGCGATATTTCTTCACTTCAGATAGAAAGATTGAAGGTGAAGAATATTCTGAAAAAGAGCATTACGGTTGGACTGGGAATCCTTATCTACGAATATTTGAGACTACGAGGGATTCCAACTTTCAATGGCTAACTGCAAAAGCGTTAGATCCGGAGATTAATACTGAATACCACAATGGCCCAATCTCAATAAGCCCTGATGGCAAACATTTATTTCTTACTAGAACTAATAAGGCTAAAAATTTAAAAAAGGTAACTGGAAGCAAAGATAAAGCTGTAGGCTTTATCAATAGGTTGGAAATATTCTATGCTACGTGGAACGGCACTAAATGGACCTCCCTCCAACCCTTTCCTTATAATAACATTAAAGATTATTCGGTGGGACATCCTGCTTTCTCTTCAGATGGCAAGACGCTCTATTTTGTTTCCGACATGCCTGGCGGTTTTGGCGAAAGCGACCTTTACTATAGTGAAAGGCAAACTGATAGTACTTGGGGAAAACCTGTGAATCTAGGTGCTAAAATAAACACATCCGGCAAAGAAGTATTCCCATACGTTTCTGAAGATAAACTTTACTTTTCTTCTAATGGACATCCGGGTATGGGTGGGCTTGATTTATTCTCTGCCAATGGCTCAAGAGGAACATGGTCTAACGTAGTAAATCTCAAATACCCAATGAACTCATCCAAAGATGATTTCGGTCTATCATTAGACACTACTGGAAAGGCGGGATTATACTCTTCTAATCGAGAAGGTGGTGTTGGAGGTGATGATATTTACAGCTTCAAACAACCATCTTGTATACTTGCAGGTGTCACTTTAGAACTAGTAGATGGACAAGAAAAGCTCTTGGAAGATGTTCTTGTGAAGCTTTTCAAAAAAGGCGACACAACAAGCGTCATTGCCTTTGAAAGGAGTGGAAAAGCGGCCCCAAAGAAGATTTGCTTAAGGTCATATGAGCCATGTGGCGTCGTGTACGACGCTAAAGGATATTTCTTTTTCAATTTACAACCTGGCGTTACATACGAGATCAAAGCCAGTAAACAAGGATACTTCACCCAATCTGCAACCATCACTGCCGATTGTAAGTCTGATGATGACACAATGAAGATTGCCTTGTTGTTTAATAAAATCCAGCTTAATAAGCCAATTGTTATAAAGGATCTATTCTTTGACGACAACGATAAACTATATGCGGAGAAAAAAATCTATTATGATTTGGACAAAGCTGAGATCAGATATGATGCAGCCATCGAATTAGACAGGTTGGTGGCCTTGCTAAAGGACAACCCTGATATTAAAATTGAAATGGGATCGCATACCGACAGTCGTGCAAGCGATGATTACAATCTTAAGCTTTCTCAGAAGAGGGCCGAATCTACCGTAAGGTATTTGGCCTCGAAAGGAATTGACAATAATAAGATGACAGCAAGAGGTTACGGGGAGTCGAAGTTGCTCAATAACTGTAAAGATGGGGTGAAGTGCTCGGAAAAAGAGCATCAGCTAAATAGACGTACGGAATTGATCGTTACGGAGATTATGAACCAAGATACTCATACAGTAGGGCCAAACGAAACATTATTCTCGATTTCGAAAAAATATAAAATGACGCTCGAGCAGCTCAAAGCTTTGAATAACTTAGACAACAATGCCATTTATGTAGGTGATGTTCTAAGAATAAAGTAGACGGGTTTCAATATAACTATATATTCGAATTTGCAACTATCCCATATTTATCAAAATTTTTAATTGCTCTTTTATATCTTTACGTACTATTATTCAGTTGATAGGTGAAGAATTAGATATTAAGCATTATTAGATAAATATGGGAGCAAATTCCAAGTCCTTGTTTTTTACATTCCAATTTTTATTTTTCACCTTTTTCCTTTTTGCTCAAAAAATTGATGACCCCGGCTTGTACAACGATTTCGTCGTTGGCGAACAGAAAAAAGTAATCAACAAGATCTCTAACTATACCCTAGTTTCCGTTCATGAAGAAGGTAAAGACCTCTCGGCGGTAAGAAAGGATGTTTTACGGCAGCTGGATGAGTCTATTAACAGACTTAAAGGCTTGTCTACTATAAAGGGTGATCACGAGTTTAAAACAGAGGCGATCAATATTTTCGAACTACTTAAGGAATCATTTACAAAAGATTTTACTGAAATTGATGCCCTGTCAAAAAGCAAGGACGATTCATTTACGGCCATGCAACGTTTGTTTATGGCCCAGGACAAAATAGACACTAAAATTCAAACACTAGGAAATAAATTTCTAGATGCTCAGAATAAGTTTGCCAGGAAATATAAAATAAACCTGAAGGAAAACACCGATCCAGACCCACTTTTGGGTATCAATGATATAAACAAGTACAGCCGGCAGATGTATCTGGAGTACTTCAGGGTCTATGCTGCAAATGCCGACTTTTTAAATGCGATGAATCAGCAACAGACTGTGGATATTGCGAATAAAAGGAAAGAAGTTATAAATTCAGCTACCCTTGCCCTGAATAACATCTCTAATACTCCGAAGCACAAAGGAGACTTAGTTTACAAAGAAAAGACATATCAATTGGTTGTATTTCATAAAAACCTGGCCAGCAAAGAATATCTAGAGCTTGAAAAGATCATCTTAAAAAAGGAAAAAATGGTAGACCAAGATGTCGAGTCTTTCAATGCCATTATTAATAAGATGAATAATGACACTCAGGCGAAGTTAGATGAGTTTACTTCGGCACAAAGAGACTTTTTGAAGAGAAATATTCCTAAATCTGCCCTCAATTAAATTATAACAATTCATATTGTATCAGGTTATCTTCCCATCAGTTAATTAACCTAAAATACAGATGAATTTAAAAAGAACTTTTGGAGCTATCCTTACCGTGTTAGGAATCATAGCTATTTGTTATGGAGCCTTTGTATTTATTAAGAATCAGTCTGAATGGCTTGTATCTCTAGTCACATTTGGAGTCGGTGTCCTTTTTTTTAGCTCTGGGATTTCTCTTGTAAAGGGCACAAAAGACGAATCGTAACCGGCCGCGAAAGGTAAATTACTCAAGCTTAAATATCATATAAAATCTTCTCAGATACGGGATCCAAGTTGCCAGTCAGTCAATTTGGATCTTCATTTTTGACCCGTTCAATACCTATATTGAAACAACCAGGCTCATGTGAGTTATTGTATATAACTAACGGTTAATTAACAATCTTATTCCAATTTTTTTTTCTCATAGACTAATAAGTCACTTCAGGCTCTGCAATGAGAAATAACCTTCGCGGATTTTCACATTGTTTTCTTTTAAGATATGTTAGGGCGAGGGTTTTAAGAAACGGGTATAAATACTAAATTGGTGATTTAACGCAGTCCTCTCTGTGGAAAATACGCGTTTTGAAGGCTTTTAAAACAATAACTAACGTTTGTATATTAAGTAGGTGAAAACTCTTAAAACTTACTATGAAAACAAACCAAAACTCGACATCATTTCTAAAAATTATTTGCAAAAAATCATTTTATATCTGCACACTAGTGATGGCACTTGCTTTTGCTGGCTGTAAAGATGACGATGATGATGATAACAATAATACTCAGCCGGCCAATACAAATGTGGATAGAGACTTTATGGTTAACGTAGCCTTAAGTAATCTTGCTGAGATCGAGTTGGGACAAGTGGCCGCTACAAGAGGTGCCCTTGATACGGTGAAAGCATATGGACGGGCTATGGTTGCCGAGCATACTTTGGCACAAAATGAATTAAAGACACTTGCGGCCAATAAACAAGTTACACTTCCAACAACATTGGATACGATGCATGTGGCATTGAAACAAAGACTTCAAAATCTAAGCGGCAGGCAATTTGACAGCGTTTATGTGAATTCGCAAATAATGGATCATACTAAGACAAAGGCTATCTTCGAGACAGAGATAAATGCCGGTAAAGACGCAGATGTAAAAAGCTATGCTAACAAAAACTTGCCGCATATAAATATG
>DASVUU010000624.1:0-1849 GCA_036386935.1 Cytophagaceae bacterium
ACAGGTTATAAAGTTTAATACTTCAGGCGCTCAAGTGGGCACCTTTGGTGCAGTGGGAGGCATAAGTGCAGGTACAAAAGGGATTGTTGGAGATTTGCGTTTCTGGAACATTTCAGGAGCAGGGACGGATGCAAACGGTAATTTGTTTGTTGCACTGAACGAAAATTGTGTTTCCCTCAGAAAGTTTAATCCAGCAGGAGTGAAGCAATGGGAGGTATTAGGAACCATGTTTACCGACATTGGAAGCATAGATCCAACTTCTGACGGTGCTGATATTTACACAATGAATGAACACATTAAGTTTGATTATGTGACGCAACAATGGTCATTGTATTCTATGACGCTTGACCGTATCAACAATCCCTCTGACCCACGCGCCCTTGCTGGTGGAGGTGAATTTACATCGGCATTAATGCGGCGGGTAAATGGCAATCGTGTGATGTTTATGACCTCCATGTATGCTGATTTTTGGGATGTATATCGTTTTGATGGAGAAATCGCCATACACTCTCAACGCATCAAGGACCTAGGTTGGTCTTCACTCCCTGACAAAAATGGCAATATCTGGTATGAGTCAAATAATGAACTTAGAAAAATATCTTTGACCGGTTTTTCAAAAGAGGGAAATCCAGTTTTCGGCGCTGCAGTTGTTGTAGCGCCTTCTATCCCCGCACCTATTAAGAAAGTAGAACGAATAGAATACGACGCACAAAATGATGTAATGTTTATAGCCGGCTGGACCGATGCCAATCCTAACGTAAACAATAATTGGGGATTGATAGGCAGTACCATTTCACGCTTTCCTAATTGGAGCGGTGGAAACCGCACCGCTAGTCATTCAGCTGTAATGCCCAATGATGTTGAGGGCTTTCCCATGAAAGCGATGTCAGTGGCGGATGGATATCTTTTTGTAGGAGGGTCACGTGACAGGGGTAAATTAAACGTCTTCAAGTCGACCGATCTATCAAGTGTTGGTGTTATTGCCGCGCCAACTGACATGGGTGAGCCAGGCTGGTTGGACATACCACACGCCATTCAAGCTTTTAAAAGATCAAACGGTCAATATGTAATTTTAGTAGAGGATAATTCTAAAGGCAAGAATTTTGTATACCAATGGTGTCCTAGTAATAATTGTACCCCTATTACAAATATCACCGATATTGCTCTTGACGAGCAAATTTACATTTACCCAAATCCGGTTGCAGATAATATTTTAATTTCTGGCTCTGTCTCTCCGTTGGCTAAATACGAAATAATTTCTGTAGACGGAAAGTTGGTGAAAGAGGGAAATATAAAGGATAATCTTATTCTGTCAGATGATGTCCAAAAGGGATTGTACCTTCTGAAAATAAAAACGGAGTCAGCAGCGATAATACAGCGCTTTTTAAAGGAATGATTGGAAGCAGACTTACCTTGCTCTGTAGAACTATAGAAATGAGTAACCTGATTATTAATCAACCAGAAAAGCAATCCTCAAATAGTAAAAAGTTAATTTGACCGTTTAAAGTCATCTTAAAAGAAGGGCTAATTTACCTGCGAGAAGTTTCGGATTATAAAACTACTGCGTTGCATCAGCAGCATTTTAGTGAATGTCATAGTAAGCCTGGCCAATTGCGGATGATGACAAGGGTTTTGAATTGCACTAGTAAGGTGGACCATCGATTCTTAAGTGGGCTTCATTCTGAATAGCACAAAAATAATTCGGTCCATATCTTAGTCGCAATCAATTGGTACAGCCTTAGGACAACATAAGAAGGAAATATTAAAAAATCTAGGTGCAGAGTCCGGAGGTTTGTTTAAATTGTGTTATCATTATAACAAGAAAAAATATGATTATATTCAATTGACT
>DASVUU010000625.1:0-22098 GCA_036386935.1 Cytophagaceae bacterium
AACTTATGTTACCACCTTATTAGATCTATATACAGCACGTTTAGACCTTGAAAGGGCAAAAGGGACGCTACTCTCCTATCTCAATTCAAGATAAATTCCTTAGTACCTGAAACTGCAGCATTGTCAGTCCAAAAATTATAAAAAATTAAAACGGCGAACCCATCAACAATTAATAACTCAAAAATGAAACGAATTATCCCCATCGCTTTACTAGTCGCAGTGCTTGCAATGATAGCCATTCGCCTTGTTTCAAATAAGAAGGAAATCAATTCAAAAAATAAATTACCGGACAATGCAAGTGCACAGGTATCTGTGAACGCTGCCCTTGCGCAAAGCAAGATTAGTGAAACGAATGTTAGCCTAGTAGGCACTCTTATTCCGATAAAAGAAATTGAGATTAAATCTGAAGTGCAAGGAAAGATTATTAGCCTCAATTATAATTTGGGAGACTACGTTAAGAAAGGACAGTTGTTAGCAAGGATCGATGCTGATATTATGTCGATCGCATTATCTACTGCGGAGCAGAATGTTGCTAATGCAAAAAGGGATCTTGAACGGTACAGCAACTTATACAAAGGCGGGGCTGCAACCGAAGCGCAATTCCAACAATATACGTTAAGTTATGAAAACGCCAAGAATCGGCTTCAACAAGCAAGAAAAGAACTTTCCAATACGAACGTGGCGGCGCCAATAAGTGGTTTTATAACCAAAAAACCTCTGGAGGCGGGTGCGTTTGCAAACATAGGCACTCCCCTTGCGACTGTTGTAGATATATCAGAGTTAAAGGTTGAATTGAATGTAGCTGAAAATGACGTCTACACGCTCAAAGTCGGTGATCGAGTAACTTTAACCTCTTCCGTGTTCCCTGGAATTAACTTCGAAGGAAAGATCGTTTTTATAAGCCCTCGAGGTGATGCGGCTCATAATTATCCTATCCAAGTTTCCCTTCAAAATCAAGATAAAAACACTTTAAAGGCCGGCACCTACGTAAACGTGATATTTAACAAAAAGAACGCCGTACCTACTTTACAAATTCCCAGAGAAGCATTGGTTGGAAGCATAAAAAACGCACAGGTTTACACTGTACAAAACAATAAAGCCATGTTGAAAAAAGTAACTATTGGTGCTGATAACGGTCCTTTTTTGGAAGTTGTCGAAGGACTAAAGGAAGGAGAAACGGTAGTTACCTCCGGGCAGATTAATCTTGCAGACAACAGCAACGTCACTGTAATAAACAAATTCTAAGAATCTAAGACAATGTCAATAACCGAAATCTCCATCAAAAGGCCCGCCCTTGTCATCGTTGTGTTTACGGTACTCGGGATTCTCGGGCTTATTAGTTATAATCAGCTTTCCTATAACCTGCTTCCTAAATTCGAGGCTCCAGTAATGTCCGTGGTAACGGTATACCCCGGGGCAGCAGCTGGTGAAATTGAAACGTCCGTGACTAAGAAGGTAGAGGATGCGCTTTCAGGACTCGAAAACCTGGACAAAATTCAGTCCACCTCTCAAGAAGGTGTATCTGTAGTTGTTTTAAAATTGCTGCAAAAAGCCGATATCAATCAGGGGGTACAAGATGCACAGCGAAAAGTAAATGCTATCCTCGCGCAGCTTCCTGAAGATGTGCAAGCACCTACCATCAACAAATTTTCCACGGATGATTTGCCAATCCTTCAGATGGGCTTGTCGGCAGATATGAATCCCAAAGAGTTTTATAAGCTGGCCGAAGATAGGATTCAGCCACAGTTGGCAAAGGTGCAGGGAGTAGGACAAATTACGCTTGTAGGCGGTGACAGAAGGCAAATAAAGATAAATGTAGATCCCGCTAAACTAAAGGCCTATGGCCTATCGCTGAACCAGGTGACACAGGCCATAATAAACGCAAATCAGGATTTCCCGACAGGAAGAATAGAAACTACCGACCAGCAATATAGCCTTAGAGTTGCGGCAAAGTTTACAGACTTAGACCAGATCAGAAATCTTATAATCTTATCCCAGCCAAACGGAAGTACAATCAAAGTTTCTGATGTATGTGAGGTAGAAGATGGAATTGCTGATCCTAAGACTTTGAACCGTATCAATGGCCGTGCCTCGATTGGCGTGATTATTCAAAAGCAAGCTGATGCTAATGCTGTGGAAGTAAGCGAACTGGTAAGAAAGCAAATTGAAGCAATCGAAAAGATGTATGCTGCAAGTAACGTAAAGTTTAATATCGCTAACGATACTTCTATTTATACACTTGCTTCGGCTGACGCGGTAAAGCATGATCTTGGCTTGGCAGTAGTGATAGTAGCATGCGTAATGCTCTTCTTCCTGCACAGTATGCGGAATTCATTGATCGTAATGATTGCGATACCGGCATCAATGGTCTCTACTTTCATATTGATGTATCTGTTTGGCTTCTCATTGAATCTGATGACCCTAATGGCACTTTCACTCGTGGTAGGTATTCTAGTGGATGATTCTATCGTGGTGCTAGAGAACATTTATCGACATATGGAAATGGGGAAAGACAAGCGAGTTGCTGCTCTTGACGGACGTAACGAGATCGGTTTTACTGCCCTTGCTATTACCTTGGTTGACGTAGTGGTTTTCCTTCCAATGTCTCTCGTTCCAGGCCTTATAGGCAACATTTTGAGAGAGTTCTCCCTAGTGGTGGTGTTTTCGACCCTCATGAGTTTGTTTGTGTCGTTTACAATTACCCCTATGTTGGCCTCACGGTTTGGAAAGCTTAATCATTTCACTGATAAAACTTTATGGGGAAGAATATCAATAGGGCTTGAAAAGATTTTTGAATCGCTTCGCGACGCTTATACGTCAGTGCTGCATTGGAGTCTTAGCCACAGGAAAAGTGTGTATCTAGGGGCAATCTTATTATTCGTAGGTTCTATAGCTCTTGTGCCTGGAGGATTTATCGGAAGTGAATTTGCTGCCCAAGGTGATAGAGGAGAATTAGTTGTCCAGTTAGAATTGGAACCTCAGGTAACTTTATACCAAAATAACCAGACTACAAAAAAGGTAGAGCAGATAATAAGAAAGCATCCGGAAGTCAAAATGATTTATAGTAAAGTAGGAATGTCAAGCAACCAAATGGGAGGCGCTACGGGCACGAGTAACAGGTCCGAAATAAGCGTTAATCTTGTTGACAAAAAAGAGCGATCATTAAGCATTGAGCAATTCGGAACGATATTAAAGAAAGAGATTCAGGAAATACCAGGAGTTAAAGTAAAGGCTGCTGCGACTGGTATTACTGGTAACGCTAACGTTGCTCCTATCCAAGTAGTACTTCAAGGAACAAATCTTTCCAATGTACAGGCAGCAGCCAAGACGGTATTAGGAATTGTTCAAAAGGTACCTGGAACTACCGACGTTGAATTTTCAATTGAGGATGCCATCCCGGAGTTGCAAGTGAAACTTGACAGGGAGAAGATGGCCTCGTTGGGTTTGTCTGTAGCTGATGTGGGCGGAACACTTCGAACAGCTTTCAGTGGAAATGACAATTCTAAATATACAGAAGACCAATACGAATATGATATAGTCGTGGGGCTAGATAAATTTAATAGATCAAGTACCAATGATGTAAGCAACCTCACTTTCCTTAATAACAAAGGACAATTGATCGAGCTCAAACAATTTGCAGAAGTGAGGCAGGAATTGGGCGCTTCGAAGCTTGAGCGACGGGACAGACTTTCCTCTATTACGGTTAATGCGCAGGTGGTAGGTCGTCCTGTGGGAACCGTTGGTGGTGATATTAAGGCAAAAATGTTAAGTACTAAGTTACCGGAGGGAGTACTCGTAAGCTACGCTGGGTCGCTTGAGCAGCAGTCTGACGCGTTTGGAAGTCTGGGTTTAGCTTTAGTAGTTGGAATTCTCTTTGTATACCTGATTATGGTAGCACTTTATGATTCCTTTTTATATCCCTTTATTGTGTTGTTTTCCCTACCAGTAGCATTGATTGGCGCTTTGCTTGCTCTAGCACTTGCCTTCGAGAATCTTAGCATTTTTTCAATTATTGGTATGATCATGCTGATGGGCCTTGTTGCCAAAAACGCTATTCTCTTGGTTGACTTTACCAATCACTTAAAATCAGAAGGTATGCCAGTAAAGGAGGCGCTGATAGAGGCAGGAAGAGAAAGGCTGCGTCCTATTCTGATGACTACCATTGCAATGATTTTAGGGATGCTTCCTATTGCCTTAGCCTCTGGAGCCGGCGCTGAATCTAAGAATGGTCTTGCTTGGGTAATTATTGGTGGCCTCACAAGTTCTTTGTTGTTGACACTAGTGCTGGTACCTGCAGCCTATATGACCTTTGAAAACTGGATAGGTGCTGTAAAGAAAAGATTTGGTAAAAAATCAGAAGAGAAACAAAAAGAATTGGCTGTTTCATAAAACTTATTGAATAGCAGAGTGAGAATTTTATGTTGCCTATTTATTAATGACCGCTTAGTTAATATGGTTATATTTAACCGTTCTTAAATTGTGGCATTCCCATAATTAAGGCATTCATTCGTGCTGATGAACAAATTGCATTACCACGGGAGTTAAATATTTTATATGAATTTGACAGATACGCAGTCTACGTCCGCTTCAAAAACACCCCGAGTCGCATTTCTAGACCTTGTGAGAGTGCTGGCGTGCTTTATGGTTATTATGGTTCACTCCGGCGAGTTCTTCTATATAGGGGCAAATGGGACTATTATCCGAGATCATACGTTCTGGGTAAATCTCTATGGTAGCTTTCTTAGGATCTCGGTTCCCCTCTTTGTGATCATCTCCGGGTACCTGGTGCTTCCGATCAAAGAAACTCCCTCTTCATTCTACAAAAAAAGGTTTACTAGAATACTATTCCCTTTTATTTTTTGGTCGGTATTGTATGCCATCATCCCATACTTTTTGAGAGAATACGAACTCAGCGAGGCCTTGGCCAACGCGGCACATATAGGTATCAATTTTCAAGGAAGCGCAGGCCACCTTTGGTTTGTCTACATGCTGATCGGCCTATATCTATTTATTCCGTTCATTTCCCCATGGGTGTCGAGTGCATCTCGCAGGTTTAAGCTTTTCTTCCTCATTCTTTGGGGCCTTACCTTACTTATTCCTTTCGTAAAAAGACTCTACCCCGAAATATGGGGCGAAGCCTACTGGAATCAATTTCATTCGGCCTATTACTTCTCCGGCTACCTCGGCTACCTGGTGCTTGGAAATTATCTGAAGGAAACCGTGCTCGCAAGAAAGCAGAGCATAATTTATGGCCTATTGTTATTGGCTGGAGGCTATATCATCACCTATATGGGCTTCAATATGAACATGGCAATTGCGAAAGATATTCCAACGCTGGAGCTCACATGGAATTTCAACACCATCAACGTAGCGATGATGTCTCTAGGGTTTTTCCTCGTTATGAAAAACGTGAAGATTGCAAATGAACGTGTCAATGTCTTACTGGGAGAGATGTCAAACCTAAGCTATGGCGTATTCCTTGCCCATATACTCATTCTGAATTTGGCTTATAAGCTAATAGAGCCGCACTTTTCGGGTCCAGCAGTGACAATACCAGTCGTGGCTTTAACCACGTTTGTGCTCACCTATATACTGATTAAATTGATCTCCTATCTACCAAAGAGCAAGTACCTGGTTGGATAAAGTTAGTCGGTCCATATTATTTGCTCTCTGAGTGCGGATGATGGATAGATGTGGGACGCCCAGCCGCACAAACCTTTCGAAAGGCCTGCACTGGCGGGCCTTTCGAGAGCTTACATGACAAAAACTTTGCAATAAATTAAAATGGAGGTTAGTTTAAAAATATCTTACCAGAGACACGTTAAATTACGCGACCCTTAAAATAGGTAAATAGTGAGAAGTAGTTTGAGTTGCTGCCCCGGTTTTCATTTAACCAAAAATTGCAACTTCTGAAATCTCGACACTTCACTTAGAGTTAGTCGAACTATTCTTACCCGTTTCCGTCGGTGATAGCGCCAAAGGTTTTGTAGGTTTGACGATATTCACGGGGACTCATATTATGTTTTCCCTTAAACTGACGGTTGAAATTTGACAAGTTGCTATACCCGCACTCGTAGCTAATCTGAACGATACTTTCTTTGCTTTCCATTAAAAGCTTGGCTGCTTGATTTAATCGTACATCCATCAATAGACTCGAAAAAGTCCGTTTAGTTCTTTCTTTAAAAAACCGGCAAAATGAAGTTCGTGTCATATGTATTTTGTTAGCCACTTCTTCTAATGTAATCTCCCGTGTATAGTTTTCTAAAACAAATTGAAATATGCTATTCAGCCGATCTGTATCGAGTGCATTATTCCCTACAATGCCAGGTCCGGAGATCAGCTTATATTCAGTCGTATCTGCTAATAACTCCAAAATTTCCAGAAGACAAATTAACCGTTTCATACCCGAAAGCTGCAGTAACTTCATCATTTTCTCACACACCTTTTTTTTAGTATCCCCTAAAATGTCTATGCCTTGTTGGGATCGTTCAAAAAGATGCCGAAGTTTTCTCACCTGCGGAAGCGCTAATAAGTCTTTACCGAGCGAATCCTCAAGAAAATGAATGACGATTGAATGCGCCCGGAATGCCGGATCTCCTTTGTAATATGAAGGTCCATTTCTATAAAAATGAGGGAGGTTCGGCCCCAAAAAAGTTATATCGCCATCTTGAAAGTCAGAGACAAAATTGCCAATAAATCTTTTTCCGTTGCTCTTGACTATCATAACCAATTCGAACTCGGGATGATAATGCCAGGGAGTACCAAAATACGGGAGGTCGAACCCCTTCGCAAAAAATGACTCCTCGGCCTCTGGACGCAGATATTCAAGTACCGGTTTCATAAGTAGTGCAGGAGTATCCGGATGGAGTTAAAAATAGCATTTTTTTAGGCAATATAGTATCAGTTTGCGGCAATCCAATGGCTGAAGACAAATAAACTCGCTGGTATCTTTGTAAACTCCAGATAATAGATGGTAATCATTAATTATTATAATCCTATATGAATCTAACCAGCGAACAAGTAGCATCGTACCATCGTGATGGGTACATTATAGTTCCAAGCCTTTTCTCGACGCAAGAGGCTACAAAGTTGTATGAGGTGGCCATTGAAGATGCGACCATCAGCAAGCACTCTTACGACCTAAATGACCAATCAGGAAAGAAAACAAGACTGGCTTTATGGTTTACCCCGGGTAACGATATTTATGGCTTAGTGACGCGCAGCGAAAGGATGGTAAATTCAACAAGTCAATTACTTGATGGCACAGCGCCTGTTTGTCATTTCCATTCAAAACTAATGCAAAAAGAACCTAAGGTAGGTGGAGCCTGGGAATGGCACCAAGACTACGGCTATTGGTATAAAAATGAATTTCTCCTTCCCGATCAAATGCTTTCAGTAATGATTGCTATCACAACAGCAAGTCAGCAAAACGGATGCTTACAAGTAATAAGGGGATCCCACAAAATGGGTAGAATAGAACACGGTTTTGCCGGCGAACAAGTCGGCGCGTCTCAACGGTATGTAGACCTCGCATTGAAAACAATGGAATTGGTATATGTGGAGCTAAATCCAGGCGATACGCTTTTCTTTCATAGCAATCTTCTCCACCGATCTGAAGCCAATCTTTCGGATTCTGCAAGGTGGTCGCTTATATCCTGCTACAACCGTCAGTCAAATATTCCATATAATGAAAAGACAACTTCATGCATCACCCCTCTCTCAATGGTTCCCGACGCGGCCCTTTTGACTGCTACTACCTTGGGAATTGCCGAAGATGCTAATTTTTTGGAAAAAGGTAGGGATGTAAGCTTAAAGAATTAGGCATCAAAAATTTCTGTGAATACAGGCAGGTCAATACAAGGCTGGCAACTGATACATCAAATTGCAGCAACAATAAATCAAGTATGGCAATATTAATTCATGAACAGCAGACTAAAATATCAGGGCAAGAAATCTTAGATCGAAGCTATGTTTATCTGATTGGAGCCATTGCGGCATTGGGTGGACTACTTTTCGGATTTGACCTTGTAATTATTTCAGGAGCTGTACCATTCTTCGCAAAACATTTTCAGTTGAATGCCCTTGAAACTGGATGGGCTGTTGGATGTATTAATTTAGGTTGCGCAGCTGGCGCCCTACTTGCTGGGAGATTGAGTGACACGGTAGGAAGAAAAAAAGTACTACTCCTATGTGCATTGATGTTCGCACTAACAGGCTTTGGCACAGGCTGGGCAAGTAGTTTCCCCATGTTCATCATTTTCCGCATGCTCAGTGGCCTCGCGGTCGGAACTGCAGCACTAGTTTGCCCGATGTATATCGCAGAAATATCGCCTGCCTCCCTCCGCGGACGAATGGTAACCTTCTACCAATTGGCAATCACGTTAGGAATTCTATTGGCATACTTCTCCAATTATTTTTTATTAAATGTAGGGTTAAACAACTGGCGGTGGATGTTCACCTCGCAAGCCGCTCCTGCACTTCTTTTTTTCCTCGGTTTGTTGTTTGTTGCCGAAAGTCCCCGTTGGTTGGTTGGGAAAGGAAAGTTAGCCAATGCAGAAAAAATATTACAAAGAATTGGCGGAATGAGCTATGCCATTACCGAAAGGAAAGCGATTGAACAAAGCTTTTCCGGCGAGAGCGATGAAAAGTTTACTGATTTATTTCGAAAGGAATATAGGCACATCTTATTTATCGGAATATTAATAGCCATATTTTCTCAAGCAGGCGGTCAAAATTCGCTTTTCTCTTACGCACCTGATATTTTTAAACAGGCAGGGATGACCGACGACTCATCATTTCTACAGTCTGTCATCCTTGGCCTTATCAACTTTATCTTTACCTTCATTGCTATTGGTACGGTTGATAAATTAGGGCGCAAGAGATTATTAATGCTTGGTTCAGCATTGCTTACATTAGATGCACTAGCCCTTGCTACCGCCTTCTATCTGCATTTGCAAGGGCTCTGGGTTTTGATTTTTGTACTTGGCTTTATTGCTATTTACTCAGCTTCTCTTGGTCCAGTTACCTGGGTAGCCCTCTCGGAAATTTTTCCTAACCGTATACGGGCAAATGCCATGGCGTTCGCAACTCTTTCTTTGTGGATTGCAAATTTTTTCACTACAGCATCCTTTCCCCTTATGAAGGTGCATTTCGGCTTACCTGCTACTTTCACAATACATGCCTTCGTATGTGGCCTTTACTTTTTCTTTGTGCGATCAAAAGTACCCGAAACCAAAGGAAAATCTTTAGAAGAAATTGAACAAGCGCTCAATCCTCGTTGAAACCGTAGTATCTATTGATCGTTAAATTAAGTCCTTGATGATGATGCATCTATTAAATAACCGCATAACTTTAATACGAACTTCGGTACGACGCAATTGGCTTGAGGCCAGAGGAATTATATATTTTATCTTGCTCTTATTGCTACTTCCCATTGGGAAGCTAAAAGCCCAAAGCAATTATACCTGGGATGGCAAAAGGCTGGTACTAGACAATGGCAGTATCAAAAGAACTATATTGTACGACAGCGAAAAAGGTAGCTTTTCTTCTATACAAATATTTCTTAAAGGCGATACAAACAATTTGCTCCGCAAGGATTGTCCAGAATTCTCCTTCAACGCAAATCATGCCTTCTTGTCCGGAACCAGCGGTTGGGACTTCGTAGAATGTATGCCTGTCTCTGATAAAAATAACGGAAAAGGGGCCTCTATACATCTACGGAGTAGGCAAAAGGCACCACAGATCTCACTTAGGATTTCATATTATGTCTACCCTGACCTAGCATACATCAGGAAGGATATCAATATCACTAACTTATCGCAAGAAGATGTAGCTATAGAAAATTTAAATATCGAGCATATCAATGTCTCGCTAGACCCTGTAGACTCCTGGATTTATACCAACTATGCCAGGATGAAAAAGCTAGGCACTTATGTAGGTGATTGGGATGATGCGGTAATGATGATACATTCGACTGGTAGCCGCAGAGGAGTTATCTTGGGGAATGAAATTCCTGGAGTGATGAAAAGATCTGCCTTTAACACGACAGTCAACAATCTTGAAGTTGGATATACTAATGTTACACAGGACTACCCTTTTAGAAAGTGGATTAAAAAAACCGAAAATTGGACATCCCATAAAGTCTTTACAGGTTGGTATGTAAATAGTGATAACCCTCAAAAGGAATTAAACACCCACTACCAGGACTTTTCAAGGCGACACCTGGACTTTAGAATAAATGCGATTAAGCAAAAGCCGGTATTTGTGTACAACACCTGGACCCCATTTAGGACTTTTGTCAGCGACTCGTTGATAAGTTCTGTGGCTAAAGCTGCGTCTGAGTGTGGTGTTCAAGAGTTTGTAATAGACGACGGGTGGCAAGTTAATGTAGGAAGTAGGTCTTCAGAGAAAGAATGGGGAGGAAATTACGGCGACTGGCAAGTGGATAAGAATAAATTCCCTAACGGTCTAAAATCTACCTTTGACTATATAAAATCCCTTGGAATGAAACCTGGCTTGTGGATTAGCATAGGCTCAGCTACAGACAATGCAAAGGTATACAAAGAACATCCAGAGTGGTTTGTAAAAAACTATAAAAACCAACCTGGCAACCTCCACTTCGTGGCAGACAGCTCAGACTTCTATTCCAGCTGTATGGGTACAGATTGGGTAGATTACATCAAGAATACCATTGTAAAGCTATCCAAAGACTATGGATTGGCCTATGCGAAGCTTGACTTATCTGTGGTGGTAAGTGCCTATGTGACGGATAAAAAGGTATCAGGGTGCTATGCTACAAACCATCCCTACCACAAAGACCATCCGGAGTCATTGATTGTTCTCTACGATAGATTGCTTCAGCTTTTTGATGACATTCATAAGGAAGCACCAGACCTGTTCATTGATTGTACTTTTGAAACAGCAGGAAAAATTCAATTAATGGATCTCGCCATCTCTCAACATGCAGAAGGAAATTGGCTTTCAAACTTTGAAGAACCTTTTCCTATTGGTCCTTTGAGGGTAAGACAAATGGCTTGGTGGCGCTCGGCAGCTATACCTGCCAGCTCTCTGGTGATAGGAAACCAGCAGTTTGACAGCCCAAACTTTGATTTTGTTTTCAAATCTTTAATGGGAACGTTAGCGATTGTCCTAGGAGATCCGCGAAAAATTTCAATTCAAAAGAGAAAGTGGATTAAAGATTGGTCCAATTTTCTTCAAAACGTGCAAAAAAAATACAATTACATGGAATTTAGACAAGATCTCGTTGGCTTTGGAGAGCCGGCAGAAGGCAGCTGGGATGGATGGTCGAGAATAAATACCGAAACAAAAGAAGGCGGATTAGTGGGAGTATTTAAGCAGGATGCGAAAGAAACTCAGAGAACAGTGTTTATTAATACGTTAGATCCGAAGGCAACCTACAAGATCTTAGAGGCACCTTATGAAAGGTTGGTTTCAAGGATGACAGGGAAGCAACTATCTGAGACAGGCTTTAAGGTTCGGATAAATAAAAATTATGGGGCTGTAGTCTATGAAATAGAAAGGGAATAAAGAGACGCCTTAGTCAATTTAATTAAGAAGTCGTTCTACCTGCCTTTGCATTATGATCCTCTATCCCCAGCGATTCACCAAAGAGGAAATTTTTTTGATCAAAAAATTGAAGGATTAGAATCTGCAAAAGTACCGTCCAAGTATGACAAAGTCCTTTTGCAGATTTAAATTATTTATCAAAAGTGATAATAATACTATCTCACTACAGGGTACCCTCTTCTCGGTCCTGAAGAAGGAGCAACTCTTGTTCGTCCTCTCTGAACTGTAGGCTCTGAAGGCACAGTTCTCGACCCTCCTCCTGGAGCTACATATGTAGGAACAGTTTTGGAACCTCCTCCTGGAGCAACATAGGTTGGAATAGTTCTTGAACCTCCTCCTGGAGCGACAGTACCCGCGATAGCGTTGTTTTGAATTGTGGGAGCATTAGCAGGCTCGACATTTTCTTTTTTGCACGAGGATGCCGTCAAAGAAATAAAGAGTGCAATAGATAATTGTAATTTTGAGGAAGTGAATATATTTTTCATAGTATAGGTTTTTGTCTAATACTATGCACAATCTCTAAAAAGGGTTGCCGTCAGAACAAAATAAATTATTTTCCCTTGAAAGTTCAGTACAAAATCCCTTAGGCTAGAAGGTTCAGTTCGCAATCTGGCTTTTAATTAATTTCTTTAGAAAGAATAGCTTCATACCAATCCCAATCAATATCCCCCCGCCTACTCTATCGACCCAACCCAATACCTTTTTATTATCTTTTACACTGCTGGCACCGATTGCGCTGAGCCAGCCATAAAACATTAAGATTAAAGTTTCCATGAAAATGTGACTAAAAGCAAGAATACAAAACTGTAGAAGTATATTGCCCAAAGGATTGATAAATTGAGGTAATAGAGCAACAAAGAAGATGATTGCCTTTGGATTGGACATCTGAGTGACAAAAGCGTTGACAAAGGCTTCTCTAAGACTTTTTGACTTTACCTCTGCAACTTCTTTTTTTACTACATCTTTTTTAAAGCTTGCGGTTATCATCTTTACCCCTATAAAAACAAGGTAGATAGCTCCTGTAATTTTAATAAGTTCAAAGAGATTTTCTGCCTCAATAATCAGCGCGCCTAAGCCGAAGGCTGATAAAATAAAATACAATAAATTTGCAGACGATATTCCAAAAGCACCGAAGTTGCTCGTACCCGTGCCGTACCTAAGCCCCTGAGACGCGATTAGAAGAACCGCAGGACCTGGAGTGACAGAAACTAAAAATCCCGTAATAAAATATGTGAGCCAAATTTTAAATTCCATGGTTCTGTGTCTTCAGAATTTTGATTTAATTGCGGGAGGACATAACATCAAGGGTCACCTGAAATCCTTCAATAAAAAGGGGCATACCTAATAAGCCGGCAAACAATTAAGGCAATAATAAAGAACACTCGTAAGGGACAAGTAAAATTAATTAAGAATCTTACCTTCGGGACAACAACAGATTAACTTTTAAATGAATTTAGTCATAAAACGCCCTTTACCTACAAAAATTAAAATAATTAATCGCCACTCAGACAAGGAAATGATCGCCTTTAGATACTGACCTGGCTTATATAAAAGCATACAGATACCCTTCTTTGTTAGATTTCATACCTACCTGGCGAGATTTCTTTAATATCTTGACCTTCAAAAACTGCAAAAGTCATTTTAGCGCGCCATATCACAAGATTTCTCGCAACGTTGATATACTCAAAACTTTTTTAAGCCCTAAAGATAACATGGGAATTTAATCGCAATACATTTGCGCGAAATCTCAAACTCACTGGCTGTGCCCGAAGTAAAACTTGCAATCCTTAAGAATACCGAGGGTCAGGGGCTATATAAATAATATCCCACATCTTTTAATTAGAGTATCATGTGATTAATAGTTTATTGAGAAATGGTCGTTTATCGGCTTAATAAAGTATCGTCTTTTTATCAATGTCGTACTTTCACAAAATAAAATTGATTGTTGCGATGAGGTAAATAATTGCGGTATTAAAACCATTGATTTCAAGGAAATAATAAAGTGCACATCAACCCATGTTCTAGATATCTTGAAGGCTCCCAAATCGGTTTTAATCAAACTCTCATAAAATAAACCTGCTTAACCGGTCCAACCTTACAAATTAGCCTATTTAAACCTTCTTATACCCGCAAGCTTCACTTAAACGTGCCTTTTTAATTGAGCTAAGGCAAATTAAATGCAAAATTCAATATTCGTCGAAAGAGAATTTTAAACATATCTATTTGATTTAAAATAATATATGTCTAATTTTAAAAAAAAATCAAAAATTTTTAAAATCCCCGGCAACCTCAAGTGTAAAAACTGGATAGTGTAGGTTGAAAAGCGGTTGTGTTCGCTAAAACAACGATCAGTTAGAATATAAATTCACCAATTAAGCACACAGTTCTATTATCTCAAAACAACTTGTATTTGAAAATGACGCTTAGTATTGATAAACAACCACAGCAACAATGTGCTTTGGAAAATTTAGCTATTCGCCTGTCAGAACAGTTTGTGATTGAATTTTCATATATGAATCTATTTGACATAAAAGGCCATTTCTGATTGTAAAATGTGATCATACACGACCATTTAAAATGAATATCTCTGTGACTGGCCGATTTAAATTCAACTACTTCGCTAAAAGTTGTGCATCAAATTTCCTCTATGAATAAGGTCTCTATATTTTTTTTTCTACTACTAATCCTTTCGAAGGCATTTGGTCAAATAGGAATTAAAACACAGGTAAATATTCCGGCAGTTACAAAAGCCATCACATGTGTCGAGGACTTCAATGGTGATCAGCAGAAAGATTTCTTGATATCAGGATTCGATGGGCAAGCCTTCACACATAGAATCTATAAAAATGGAGGAGAAGAATTTACTACAAACAACTATTTCAACATAGAAGCGCAAGGGATGGCATTGTCTGCTCACGCGCTTGACTATGACAACAATGGCTCGTTAGAAGTATTGATGTGTATTAAAAACAAAGAGGTCGCTACGCTTGGTATCTTCGAATATAAAGCTAGTGCTTTTAAAAAGATTGTTACCGTTTTTGATGCCTATACATTTGATTCCCTTGTTGCCTTCCCTGTTGACTACAACCACGATCTATTTACCGACATTGTTGTTTTTGGAGTTAACGGTAATACGAATTTCTCATTTTTATTTGAAAATAGAGATGGTTTAACCTTTTTGGAACACAAACTACCACTAGGAGACAATCCACTTCTAAATGTTTCCATTTCAAAATCAAACAATAATAACCAGCCTATAATACTGTGGAGCGACGGGGTTGCAAATGGTTCTAAGACATTAATGTACGAGGTCTCTGAAGATGGACAATTGAAAAACACCTCTGCAAAGCTTCCAGCTATTGTTGGTAAAACGGTAATGATGGATGCCGATGCAGACAATGATTTGGACATTTATGTCAATGGTCTTGTCAATGGCAAATCTTTTCATGGATTTCTAGCAAATAGCAATAACGATTTTAGTACACCGAAACTCCAGCTACCCTTGGTGGGTCAGCCGGATATTGTTTTTCACGATTTGAATGGCGACGGACTGCAAGACGCAATCTTGGGAGGGGTATTTCCAAATGATTCTTCTTTAGTGAAAGTATTCAGCAATACAGTCAATGGTTGGTCGGTAGGAAAAACAGTTCTAGCCGTTGATTCTCCCCATATTACGATTGCCAATTTTAATGAGACAAATACTTCTAAGGTGTTGGTCATGGGCATTGAAAATGGAAATAAATACACATTTAGCAATTGGACGTTAGCACCTAAAAATCATACGCTAGATCTAACTAATCCCCCTACTGTATTGGTAAATGATAATACTGCAATAATTAAATGGAAAAAAGCGAGCATCAGTTTGTCTAAAAACAATATTGGCTACGACTTTCGCATTTTTAAAGACAGTAAATTGATATCAGACTTTCGAAGTCCCTCGCTGTTCTCCGATAAAACCATTCAAAATGATTCAGTAGCTATAAATCTAGTTCAGGGCAATTATAAACTGGAAATGAGGGCATTCGATGGCTCTGGTAAGACCTCCACTACCAAAGACATCACTTTTACGATAAATAAATTTAGGGCTGCTATGCTTTTTGACGTCGTTCCTATTTCTGGGATGCAGCAGTGGGCGCTGGGAAGTAATTCTAAAATTCTTGACATCAATCAAGATGGCATGCAAGACATATTTGGTGTAACTAAAAATGGACTTGCTGTACCATTAATTCAATCATTACCCAATTATTTTGTACCTCAAAATTCAATTCCAGCGTCTGGTGTTGATGTTTCTGCTAGCCATACAGCATCTTTTAATAGCTATATCTTAGACAAAGGAATTTTGTATAAATATGACTTTGCGACTAGGGTAACTAGAACTACGGGCATAGCCGACGTAAACTCCTACAATGTACTAGATATAGACAATGATGGAGACGATGATGTCTACGCCTTTTCTTCGAAAGAATTTAGGGGAATAATTTATTTGTATAAGGAAGGTGAGTTTCAAAGGTCAAACTTGGAAATCATAGATAAAAGAAAATTGCCATGGAAGGTAGCGGACATGAATAATGATGGGTATCTTGATATTATCACCAAAAGTGATTCTGCCAACGACAGAAAGCACTATATAGGTTGGAATATAAAAGGAGATTCAATTAGGTGGGAGAAACTATCATTAAATAATAACGAACTAACAGACATCTTAGATTTTGATAATAATGGCAAATTGGACTTTGTGGCATACAACCATTACGATGCAAGTCATCTGATCTACTATTATAAAAACAATAGTTTGATACCGTTAGATCTAGGGGTGGTGATGCCTATTGATCAATTGCCTGATGAAGATATTAAAATAGTAAACATAGATAACGATCCGGAAAAGGAACTGGTGTATTTGAAAAATGATGTTCTTTATGTGCTAAAATATGTGTCAAACCACTATGAGTTAAATTCTTCCCAAGCATTGGGATTTGATTATAGACTCAATGAAATTGGAATAAGACCTTACTTTGAACTAGCCGACTTCAACAACGATAAAAGGACTGATATTTTTGTGCAGTATATTATCAAAGACGAATATCAAACATTGGTATTATATAACAAAGGAAGTTTAGATGCTACTCCAACGGCGCCCGGCAATTTGAAGTGCAACACTACACTAGCAACCTCGACTTTTAGCTGGTCCCCGGTACCAAAGGCGTCCTCTTACAAAATTGAATTGTGGACAAACAAAGAGAAGGTTATTAACGCTGGCGTGATAAATATTGGAACCGGGTTTACAAATACGCTTCCTAACACAGGGCTCTTATATGATACCATTTACCACTTATCTAAATTACCAAGCGATACTTACTATTGGAAGGTGTATGCTTTAAATGGAAGTCTGGTTTCAGGGCCGTCTGATACCAAGAGCTTTAACACTAGTTCCTTCGTAGCCAAAACAATAGCCAGCATCAATGATACAGCGCGATATGGCGACTTTGGCGGGCAGCAATTTTCTCACCCATGTGATTTCGACAATGACGGTGACTTAGACTTTCTTTTTCTTGCAACTGGTCGGGATACTGTTGTAGGCTCTATGAATTTTATTGGCGGAAATCACATTTTCATTAACAATGGTGACGGCAGTTTTAAGACCAAAAAAGTAAATATAGCAGACCTATACTCCTGCGATGTTGCGTTCTTTGATTTCAATAAAGATGGCTATCAAGATATCGCCCTTACAGCAGTTGGGCTACACATGGCAAACACCCATTGGGAAAGTAAACCCATTGTTAATAATGGAGTCGGTAATTTTTTCTCAAAGATCTACCTCAACGATAAGAAAAATAATTTCTATGATAGTAAGATTACATTGCCGGATCTTGGCATGGGCAATATAGATGTTGCAGATTACAATCAAGATGGCCATCACGATTTATTAATTTCTGGCAGGGGTGCCATTGCTACCATGGGTGAAACGCCCATATGGTCTGCTGTATTGGCTACCTATAGTGAAGAGTTGGAAGGTTTTAGAATAGATACATTATATAAAAATTCAACCTACAATATCTATAGTCAGTTTCAAGATACAGATGTCGATGGTGATTATGATATATTTTTACTTGGCAAAAGCACCTCCGCCAACAAAGTAACACAAATTATTGTGAACAAAGGGGGATCGTTTTATGAAAACAAAACCTTAAACAGACAGACAACAACTATTAACGGTTATGATATAAACTACTTTGATTTCGGAGATTATGACAGGGATGGCGATCAAGATCTAGCAATCTTTGGCATTAATTTTATCAACTTCACCCCTACTTTAGCTGACAAATACTACCATACAGAAGAGAAAAAGCCACTTCCAAATGCGTGGGATGTGAAAATTTATTCCAATTTGGGGAATAACTTGTTCGCCCCGTCAGGATTGTCAATAGATGCGTCGCTTCCTCAATCTAGGTTACGGAAGTTAAAATGGCTAGACTATGACAACGATGGTAACCTAGAAATAATGACCCAATTCAATCATCAAACATTGATGATTGTGCAGAAAACTGATGGCAACTTTAAACTATCAGAGCAAGGTCAGATTACTGATAGCAGCACTTATAGCACATACGGAGATTTTAACAAGGATTCTAAAATCGATTTCGTAATTGGTGGTAAGAGAAGCGCCTTCAAATGCTACCTAAGCAATATTGAAAATACTAACATTCCACCCGCAGTGGTAAGTAAGCTAGCGGCAAAAGTGGTGGATAATGTTGTCAATCTTCAGTGGGAAGGTAGCGCCGATGACCGAACAAACACTCGCTCCTTGAAATACGCCGTTGAGCTCTATAATGAGAAAGGGCTTGTTTACTCAAACGCAAATTTTAAAACTATACCTACTGAAGACTTCGACAACTATTGCTACAGCACTAAGCGGGTGTTTAGAAACCTCAAGGACGGAACCTACTATTGGCGTGTGGCAGCGATTGATGACAATTATAATATTTCAAACTTTTCCAAGCCTGACAGTTTCAAAATAGCGCTAAGGCCGGTGATAGCTGGATTTTCTAACGTTTGCAACTTTGATGTTGTAAAGTACACAGTATTGCCAACACAGCCATCTCAGGCATGCGCTAACTCTAACCTGCCTTGTCCCAGATACAAATGGGTAGTTCAAACTGGCGCAGGTACTGTCTCTTATCTAGACAGTACTTACAGTCAAGTCGCGATACGATGGGGACTTGCTGGGAAACATCTAGTTAAAGTCACCAATCCTGTTTATAAAATAGATACCACGTTAGAGGTAAATGTGAAGTTCAACCCTATTCCACGGATAGATTATGTTTTTGTAGGAGATAGTATTGGAAACCGTACATTGCAGTTCAAAGACAGTCTGCGATCCTTTGTATCGAAGTATGAATGGAAGTTTGGTGAATCCGATGACGCTAAGGATACTACTGCCAACCCTATCTTTACATTTCCCGAGACAGGTGTTTACCCGGTTACATTGACAGTGCAGTACAACAACTTGTGCACAAACACATATAAGAAAAGTATCGAGCTCCGTAATCCTAAAATCGACGGAAAGCGAAATGTTTGTAGAGGAGAAAGTGCAACGTATAAGGTAGGGCCTAAAAACTTTAAATATAATTGGAAGGTCGAAAATGGAACAATCGTTAGTAGAGATAGCTCAACCCTTGCAATAACGGTAGCCTGGAACAATCTAGGTGGAGGGAGTGTAATCGTTACTAGTAACACTGGTATAGCAACTCTATCTGACTCACTATATATAATGGTAAATGAAGTCCCAATGGGTCAAATTACCATACCAGATGCATTAGGCACAAACGCTTTGATACAATTTTCAGATTCTATATCTGGAGATCACTCACAAATAAAATACAACTGGTCTTTTGGGGAGCTGAATAAGCGATACGATTACAGCTCACCGCGGGTGGTTTTTGAGCAATCAGGTCCGCACTTGATTTCTTTTAATGCGACAAACAAATATGGCTGTTCGCTAACTATTGAAGAAACAGTTCAGGTAACTGAAAATCTTGTACCAATTGAAATTAGCAATTTACTTACGCAAAATGACGATGGTTATAACGATTATTTGTTTGTGAAAAACATCGACCGTTTTCCAGATAGTGAGGTATTGTTTTACTCTCCGTGGGGTAAATTGATATTCAGCGCAGCCGCCTATCAGAATAATTGGAAACCAGGAAGCGATGGTGTAGAACTAATGCCAAAAGGAAACTATCTGTGTATAGTAAAAATAAAGTCCATGGGGAAAGAATTTGAACAGATTATCACTGTATTGGAATGAAAACACTATTAAAATATAGCTCCGCTTTATTATTCCAATTGTTGTGTGCTTATGCATTTAGTCAGGATATTCCGGTGACGGTTCAGAAATTGACCGATGGCGTAATTCAAATGCCCTCCCAGACAGGCGCGTCAGGCGGCTCTGCATATGTCGCCTATAGAAAGGGAAACAATCTTGCCGGTGCACCTACAGTCCAGGTGCTAGGAGCACATACTTTGTTAGCTAATAATAAATTAGGAATAGGCTTAAATGCCTTTTTAGAACAAATCAACTTTGTCCGGAATGCAAGCTTCAATTTGGTGATGGCCTATCACTTGCCAATCAATAGCCACCTAAATCTCTCATTTGGCCTCAATACAGAATATCATCACCTCTCGCTAAATACCTCTCAATTAAATGGTGCAGTAGACATGCAAGATCCATTGATCGATGATTTTAAACCACGAAGCAAAATTGATTTTTCGCCAGGTTTGGCACTCAATCACAATAAGTATTTCGTCGGCTTCACTATAAACCGCTTAAGAAATCTCATAGATAGCAGAAACAACAATAGTCCTATCCGAACTTTCTACACCACTTTCTTAGGTTACCGTTATCTTTTAAATAATAACGACCTATTAGAACCACTTATCATTATCCGATACGACCCAAATCAAAAAGCTTTCCAAAACGATTATCAATTATTTTATACGTATAACCAGGCGGTAATGGCAGGTCTTACTTATCGAGGATCAGATGTATTTGCAATGTCTTTGGGGTTTATATTTTCTAAAAGATTCGTCATTGGGTATTCCTATCAATTTGTAACCTCAGGTGCAAATTCCGTTTATCATACCAACACACACGAGCTGTCACTTCGATTTAATTTTAATAAACAATATTACAACCAACCAATGTTCTTGCCAGATCGACGCCCGATAAGCAACGTGACTAAAGAAAAATTAAATTAATATGAAATTTAAATTTTATATAAGGCTGGTACATTTGGTATTTGTATTACCTACCCTCCTATCCAATTCTTTTGGACAAACTCATTTTGTGATCACACCAAATGGTCATACTGCAAGAATTAATAAAGTGATATATACCCATGATGGTGAAGAATTGATCACTGCATCGGACGATAAAAGTCTTAGTATTTGGAATATAAAAAGTCAATTGATTTCCAAAAGGTACTACGCAAGAATAGGCAATGGAAATGAAGGGAAAATCTATGCACTAGCCTTAAGTGTAGACGGGACTGATATAGCTTTTGCAGGCAATACCCGAGCTGGGAATTCTGATTCCACTCATGTAATTATTATTAATAAAAAAACAGAACACGAAATCAGTTTTCCGGCACACAATGCCCCGATCACCTCACTGCAATACAGTAAAGATGGGACCTATCTAGCAAGCGCCTCGGCAGATAGCACTGTTAAAATTTGGAAGACTAACGCTAGCGGCAAATTTGAACTTCATCAGTCCTTTGTGTTTCCAAAAGGAGTTTTGGATATAGATTGGGCTTATGATAGAGCTGCAATTGCCGTAGCCGTAGGTAATAAAACTGTCTATTTATTGGAGGTATCTAACGAAAAGGTGTCCGCAAATATGTCCCCTAATAAAAGTGTAACTAAACATTTTCATGCAGTTCGTTGCGTAGCATTTAGCCCAGACAGTACCATGTTGGTGACGGGTGGGGATGATTACCTCATAAACATGTACACGGCAAGAGGAAGTTTTCTAAAAACATTGTATAAAAGTAGCAACCCTATTACTGACATTGCATTTTCTTATGATTCACAGAACATTGTTTTTTCTAATGAAACGTCTGGAATAGTTGAATGTATAGCAATTGCAAAAGGGAAAAGTCTAAGCAAATACACAGAATTTGACAATACCGTGCAATCCCTTGCTTTCTCACCGCTTTCAGCAAAAGGGCATTATGAGGTAACTGCTGCCGGCGGTCTTCATCATGAATTACGGTCATTTTCAGCGATCAATGGGAAAACCTTAAAAGTATTTTCACACCTTTCCGAATCCTTTTACCACCTTCAATTCAAAGAGAACAGTACCCTTGCTTTTAATACTCATATCAAAGAATCAAACCTATCAAAAGAAATCGATTTCAATAATGCAATAGTACGCAAAACGGTAGGAGAAAGAATGGACGCAGATTTTGAAAATAAGAATCTAGCCAAATATAAAATCGGCCTCCACAGAATACA
>DASVUU010000626.1:0-5414 GCA_036386935.1 Cytophagaceae bacterium
CATCACAACCGTCCCCGATTCCTTTGGAGACCTTCACACTTGTTACTGTTCCATCTTTTTCAATTACAAACTCAACAAACACCCGTCCATTCGTACCTCGTTCTGCTGCCTTTGTAGGGTAATTCAAACTCTTTTGAATGAACTTATTAAAATCTCCCTCTTTAAATCCGGGCTGTTCTGGAACCCAAGTAACAACCTCGTCGGGCTTCTCTCCTACTTCCTCGTTTCCGGTACCACTCGTGATTACCTCATTTAGGTTATCAGTATTACCTTCCTGGGTAACATTGCTTGGGGTTGATTCTTTCAGTTCTTCCACCTTCGGCGGTTCAACTTCTTCCTTCACCTCTTCGTCAGGCTTAATTACCGGAGGAAGGAACTTCGTTGATTTGATCTTTGGAGGTTCAATCTCGGGTGGCGGAGGGGGTGGTGGAGCAGTTTTATCAATGGGAGGCGGCTCCGCTAATACGACCTCGGACACCTTGAAAGTATCCTCGTCAGCTGCGTCTCCTTTGAACAACTTTGCAATAACTGGAATAAGAAGGGCGGTTGTAAAAAGAAGTATCGCAATTAAAATTGCAGTTCTTAAACGCCCATTGTATTCCCTTCGCAAATCAAATGCGCCATAGTTTTTATTCCTATTTTGGAATACTATCTTATCTAGCGTTAATTCCGATTCTGACCTGTTTACCATATTAATTCAAACAATTAGAAACTATAAATTCTTGACAAGTTCAAGATCCTCAGGCAATATCTTCACTATTGCATATCTCTTGGTATCTGTAATAGTCATTTCGTCCAATATATCCACTACGTTTTTATAACGCGCTTTCTCCATTGACTTAATTACGACAACAAATTTTTCACCAATTTCCTTATTCTTCTTCAAAAGTACTTTCCGGATTCCATTAGCAGAGTAGTCGCTTAATTCTACAACTGGCGCTTGTTCCTCCGAACCTTGAAACCAATAGACCTTGTCGTTTTCTCCTAATATGATTGTGATAGCATGAGAGGCCTTGATAGGGGCTTCATCTTGCTTATCTTTATTTTTATCAGGCATATTTACCTCCATTGTTTGAGGCTTGTTGAAAGTGGTAGTCAACATAAAAAAGGTGATAAGCAAAAATGCAAGATCCACCATTGGAGTCATGTCTATTTTTGTTGATACCTTCTTACTGCGCTTTTTACCTTTACCACCTCCGCCGCCACCGGTGCTTACTTCTGCCATTGTGTATTAAATTTTAAATGGTTCAAAAATTATTTGGGACGATTTTCCATAGATGTAATAAGATTAAACTTATTAATCTTTTGTTCTTGCAATGTTTCAATTACATTGTCAATCACATCATAATTACTTTGTTTATCTCCTTTTACTGCAATTCTGATTTTTCTATTTGCAACACGGGCAGCATAGATCCAATCGCCTAATTGATTATTTACAGAATCAGCAGGTACACCATCTTGCTTTAATGCCACAAACTGGTCGCCTGTCAAATTTAAAGCCTGGGGCAATTGTTGAATTGGCATCCCGAAGCTTTCCGTCAATGAAAACTTTTTCAATTCAGTTTCAGAAAAGTTTACATTGTATTTTTTCGCAACACTCTTCAACATCTCGGTCCTTGTGTACTGGTCGTCTACCCCGAAAAAGACTGCACCATCTTTTCTTACAGAAATGGTCATGATATCTTTTTCCGGAAGCTTAACCTCGGATACTGAGGATGGAATGTCTACTACCAAAGCCTCTTGGGGCTTGAACTTGGTGGTAAGCATGAAAAAGGTCAATAGAAGGAAAGCCATGTCACACATAGCTGTCATGTCTAGAGATACACTTTTTCTGGCAACTTTTATTTTTGGCATAGGGTAATGTTAGCTTTTTAAGCTTGAGTTGTATTAAAATTTTGAGTGATGCTGAAACCTGCCTCATCAATGCTGTAGGTCAAAGTATCGATTTCACTTGTAAAATAATTGTAAGCAATGATAGCTAGGGCAGAACTGGAGATACCCAAGGCTGTATTAATAAGTGCCTCGGAAATACCGTTTGCCAAAGCTACTGCATCTGGTGCACCAGCTGTTGCAATTGCAGAGAAGGCTTTAATCATACCAATTACCGTTCCCAACAAACCAACAAGGGTAGCTACTGAAGCAAGGGTTGCTATAATTGTTAAATTCTTTTCCAACATAGGAAGTTCCAAAGATGTAGCTTCTTCAAGTTCTTTATGTAAAGCAACTACTTTTTGATCCTTGTTAAGATGAGGCTCATTCAAAAGCTCGCTATATCTTCTAAGTACAGAATGAACAACATTACCTACTGACCCTTTTTGTCTGTCGCATTCTTTTATCGCAGTTTCAATGTTGTTAGTTGACAAGTGTTTTTTAAGTCTCAAAACAAATTTGTCCAACCCTCCTATTCCATAGGCAGATTTTAAAGTGATGAATCTTTCAATAGAAAAAGTCAAAACCATTAAGAAGAAAGACATAAGAACCGGTACAATTACACCTCCTTTATAAACGATTCCTAACCAGTTTCCAGGATGTGGATGGTTATTAGGATCATTTCCTTCAAAGTTTGAAGGGTTACCTAAAACAAACAGGTAAAGGACTACAGAAATAACGATTGTTGCAGGTATAACTATGGCTGCAAATAATGAATTAAATTTTCCAGAAGATGATAATTGTTTTTCCATTTGATTTAAGTGAATTAAAAATAAGTATTAAGCAAACTTAAGTAAGGTCTCCAAGTTGCAAACATAGTATAATGTCAAACTATATTAAACAACTTATATTGTTTTTTTAAGATAATGTAAAGATAACACGATTTTTAAAAGCAAAAAACTCTATCCATGTCTTATTGCAAAACCCAGGTTTTTGGTTTTTATTATTTATACTTGTTAAAGTTTTAATTGGATTAATCGGATATTTCAGTGTTAAGCCAATGTTAAGATATGGGCAAGTTAGGTGTCTTTCAACTACATAACTTTGATAAAAAAACATTAAACTTTTAATAAAAAAATTGTGAATACAAAAAAGATATTAGTTGCAGGCGCAGGCACAATGGGGAACGGTATTGCACATGCTTTTGCTCAATATGGATACAGTGTATCTTTATATGATGTGTCTGCTATATCCTTGGAAAAAGCCTCCGACACAATAGAAAAAAACTTGGATCGTCAAGTCAACAAAAATACAATCACAGCGGATGATAAAATAAATATCCTTCAAAGAATAGAGTTTATTAATAACATTCATCGAGCCGCTAATAATTGCGAACTATTGATAGAAGCGGTGTCAGAAAATTGGGAGATCAAAAAGAAGGTATTTATAGAATTTGACAAAATTGGCAACGAGCACGCAATTCTTGCTTCCAACACTTCGTCAATTTCAATCACAAAATTAGCCTCGGTCACTCAGCGGCCTGACAAGGTTATAGGTATGCACTTTATGAATCCTGTACCTGTAATGAAATTAGTAGAGGTTATTAAAGGATTTAATACCTCTGAAGATACGGTCAAGAAGATACTGGAAGTATCCGCTGCGCTAAAAAAGGTTCCTGTCCTGGTCAATGATCTCCCTGGCTTTATTTCTAATAGAATTTTAATGCCAATGATCAACGAAGCCATTTACTCATTATATGAAAACGTAGCTGGTGTAGAAGAGATCGATACCATCATGAAGCTTGGCATGAACCATCCGATGGGACCACTTCAGCTTGCCGACTTTATAGGCCTTGATGTCTGCCAAAATATATTACAGGTTTTATACAATGGTTTTGGTAACACCAAATACGCCCCTTGTCCTTTATTGAATAATATGGTTGAAGCAGGTCATCTCGGCGTTAAATCAGGAGCAGGATTTTATAGATATGAAAAGGGCGCTAAAATTGTGGGGACTTCGGAGAGGTTTTTATAAACCTAAACACTTCTTCGTCGCCCATAAAAAAGCCCATTTACTCCTTCCCTTATTCGAAAAATTTGACCTATTTTTTATTTATAAGAATTGCATTTTCTCAAGAGCTTATAATGCTCTTCTAAAGTCAATAAGTTTTCAGAATTTAGAAGCTCTTGCCAATTAATATTCAACAATTCAATACTTACTTCTTGGTCCTATTTTATACCACAGCAAAAAAATGCAATTAATAATCTTCAAAAAAAGGAGATATGAAGCTGCATGCTGATATCTCCTTTTTTAACTATCGCTATTTAAAGCTACAGCGTAGACTGTTAGATTGCTACATTATTTTCTCTCAATGCATCATTCAATGAAGTCTTCAGATCTGTACTTTCCTTCCTTCTTCCTATCATCAAAGCACAAGGAACTTGGAATTCGCCAGCAGGAAACTTTTTAGCATAACTTCCAGGAATAACTACCGCCCTCTCTGGAACATAACCCTTATATTCAACTGGTTCATATCCGGTTACATCAATAATCTTCGAGCTTCCCGTTAAGGTAACATTAGCTCCCAAAACAGCTTCTTTACCGATCCTAACTCCTTCAACAATAATGCATCTTGAGCCAATAAAAGCGCCATCCTCCACAATAACAGGTGAAGCTTGGACCGGTTCTAATACGCCGCCAATACCAACTCCCCCGCTTAAATGGACGTGCTTGCCAATTTGGGCGCAGCTGCCAACAGTTGCCCAGGTATCTACCATCGTTCCCTCATCTACGTATGCCCCGATGTTAACATATGATGGCATTAATATTACCCCCTTACTAATATAAGCACCATATCTTGCAGCGGCAGGCGGAACCACCCTGACTCCCAAAGCCTCATATCCCCTTTTCAATTCCATCTTATCGAAATACTCGAAAGGGCCTGCTTCCAAGACCCTCATTTTTTGTAAGGGGAAATACAAAATGACAGCCTTTTTGACCCAATCATTTACCTTCCACCCACCCTCGACTGGTTCTGCAACCCTTAAACGCCCTTTATCTAACTCTTCTATTACAGACTTGATTGCCTCTACTGCCTCAATCGAGGTAAGTAGACTTCTGTCATTCCAGGCTTTTTCAATAATTTCTTTCATTCTATTTTCTGATGGATTTTATATTTAGTACTATATGATTTTATATTTAAGCCAATGACATCACCATAATCGGTGGAATTTAGACAAAATGGATAAAGCTAAAACAATTAATATCCTCATTGCTTCCGTGCTAAAGCCAATTGACGAGGTTCGAATGTACAAAAAAATTGCTCAATCCATCGATAGAAAAACGGAATTTTCAGTTCATATCTTTAGCCAGGGTGCTACTTCTCCCATACACCCTACGATTCAATTTCACCCTATGAAACCATTCACTAGGCTTAGTTTTAACAGATTATTTGCCTCTTGGAAATGTCTTATTTTAATGGTTAAACTAAAGCCTAAGCTATTCATGGCAACAACACATGAATTACTGATAGTTATGACCCTATA
>DASVUU010000627.1:0-8870 GCA_036386935.1 Cytophagaceae bacterium
ATTAAGAATTGGGTTTCCAAACTATAATATGCACCATTGTCCAAAATGAAAAAACCAACTATGTATTTTAGTTGGTTTTTTCATTTAATCTATGCTCTGAAATTCTCGAAAGATTCTCCATATTTTTATACAATTTTCAGAATAATCATCCTCTAATTTTACCTTAACGAGTAACCTTCTTTGTGGGAAATAAACTTAAAAGGGTTTCCTTACTAAATATTACAGCTTATTATTATAGGCTAATAAACTAATATTTTAGATGAGGTAAGCCTAGTGCCATTTTGGTTTTGCATGTGGACTAGATAAATTTTTTTATTCAGAGATAAATTTATTACTCCAGGTGCTATTTTTGTGCGCTTGTTGATGGTCTGTCAGGGGACAGACCATGGAGTAGTAGTGCAGCAGCCTACGCAGGAGAACGAAATGATTCTATCCAGTTGTTGTATGTGGAATAAGATGACAACAAGCGAGACGCCTGCGCCAGAGGGGGAGGTTACATATGAGCCATAGACCACGGAGGAAAAAATATTGAGATAGTTAGGGAATATTTTTCTGAATAAATAAGAAATACAATGATTGAAGCAGTAATATTTGATATGGATGGGGTTTTGATAGATTCAGAACCTTTATGGAAAGTAGCTCAGAAAAGAGCTTTTGGGCAAGTAGGCCTCAACATGACTACAGAAATGTGTAACATCACCATGGGCTTTCGCACAAGCGAAGTCTCGCAATACTGGTTTGAGAAAACCCCCTGGGCTGGCAAAACACCACAGGAGATTTCTGATGATATGATTAGTTTTGCCATGGACGAAATAAAAGCACGAGGCGAAGCCATGAAAGGAGTGAAGGAAACCCTCAACTGGCTAAAAAACAACAACTATAAGTTGGCTCTGGCGTCATCCTCTGTAATGAGGTTAATAGATGTCGTGGTTGATAAATTGGAAATCAGATCATACTTCGATGTGATCCAGTCCGCCGAAAAAGAGGAATATGGAAAGCCGCATCCTGCAGTATTTATCACAACAGCAAAGAATCTGGGTTTAAATCCTTACCAATGTTTGGTAATAGAAGATTCCGCCAATGGCGTAATCGCTGCAAAAGCAGCAAAGATGAAAGTAGTTGCAATACCAGATCCTTTGCTGGCAAATGACAAAAGATTTGCCATTGCAGAAGCATCCTTACAAAACATGACACAGCTTACCAGAGAGCTCATCGAGAGTTTACCCCTGTAAATGAACCAGAATCTATTGTTGCAAACCAGACGTAACGGTTAAGTCTTTTAGTAGGGGTATTTTCGTTTATAAAAGGATCAGTTAATACAACCTGACTATTAGCATTACTCATCATAAGCGGGCTGTTTATTTGGCTGGGGCAAACACCTTTATTGTTTGTGCCTTTTTCCCCGTGATCTGTGGCTCACAGACCGCTTTTTTACAAGCTAAGAAATAGCTTCACGAATTTATATTAATATTACCAAGCGATGAAAAATATTAATTTTTAAAAGCCTATAAGAAACTCAAGAACGAGCTTAAATGGAGTATAGGTTTTAACGTTGGTGATTTGTGAGCCACAGACCCCTTAGGAGATGATTTACACTTTACCAGGTTCTGATCGTATTGATGGTCTGTCAGGGGGGCAGACCATGGAGTACAGAAGCTAGCACACCTTTTAAAAATAAGCAAATTGTGCGTGATTTAGAAGCAGTACTCTAAACTTTCAAACATCAGCTAGGCATATCTTATACTCAATGTTAGCGGCTGCTCTTTTTCCTTATAAGTAATTTGTTACCTTTTGCAATGTCCTTTCAACCGCATTGTTTATGTCATGATTTCTTATGTCTATCTCAAATACTTTTTTGTCACAAACGCTAATGTAATAAATGAAATAGTCGTCTCTCCAGTCAAGTTGACTAATTTTAATTGTCCTATTGTTTTTTTGAAAAGTCAGATAGTTTACCATTGCGCTACGTCAAACGGAGAAAGTTCATCGCTGTCAACAAGTAGTTTGTAGCCTTTGTCAGCCAGGAGTTTTCCGCAGTTTGAAATAAGGGTAAAATTTAAATTTTGCTCTTCTTTTTTAGCCAAAAGTAGCTGACCCTAAAAATTATGAAACTGATACTCCATCGGAGTGACGATAAAAAGAAAGGAGAAATTCAGTATGGGTTTTGCCAAACGGGTAACCACACTGTTGAAATAAGGACTGATGAAGGTTTTATCGAAAGCTAACTTGCATTCACGAGAATCCAGTGGTGCACAAAGGGTGAAAATTGACTTTAAAATTGTGCGAGAAATTATGCTAGTCTCTCTTCTGTGTTAGAATCACATATCATCGTTAGTGGCGTAGTTATTTTATTCATTTTCTGCACGCTGTTTCTCAATTTGTAAAATGTTATCTTGAATGTCTCTCATTATGTTATTAGCCCACCAACTTGCGTAAAAATTAAATGTTGTTGTTAGCTTAAAGTTGCTGTATAGATGAAGTCTGTAAGTCTTGTCATTGAGTTTTTCAAGTTCGTAAGTGCCGTTTAAGACATCAAAATATTTTCCGCCTACCACAAGATGTTCATCCATAGTTGTCAAAGGAATTTCGTGTGGTAGGGCTTTAATTGTAAACGCCATTTTCTTCTTATCGATGTATTCTGTAACGGTTTCGTGAAATACAAGTCCGTTCGTAAAAATCGCTTGTCTATAAGCTCCAACGCCCTCAAAGTTCAGTTCGGCTTTAACAGGTCTTGGGAAGTTTAACAAATTCGTCAGCCATCCTTTGTCTTGTTCTTTTTTAATTTCTCTAACTCTCGTTACGTTGCTCCAAATTTTGTATGCTGGAGCATTGATGTCGATGTAGGTATATGCTTTGTATGGTTTTGAGCTTGCCCCGATATAATTTTCAATTGGCGAAATGAGTAAAGGTAAAAGTGTCAAAATCGAAATATAGACATTGTTCTCCCTTTTTTTAAGCTTGAAGTAACCACCAATAAGTCCACCAATTGAGGCTGCAATTAGGAAAATTGGAAGAATCATTAAAAGGCAAGGCCAGCCTTCAATTGCAAAAAACAAGGTTATTATAAAAAAGGCAAAAATCGGTAGCCAAGGTGTAAGTATTCGGTAGGAAAGACTTTTTACTTTTTCTTCTTTTGAAAAATAAACTGTTAAGGCACCCACTATTGCTGGCAAAAGAAACAGAAAACTCTTTGACATCATATTGAATATTCCATTCCAAGTCGTCACGCCAAAAACTAGTCTCAAAAGCAATGCATAAATTGTCGGAATTGCAATTATTTTTAAAGTCGTTATGAGTTTCTGTCGGTCCATTGATGAGGGAAGTTACTGTGTCGGTATAATTACGCCTAACGATATCGCGCTTTGCGTTGGTGGGCATTTGAAACGGTAAACTGTCCGCCAGCACCAACATTTATTAACTGCTCAAATGTTCCTATTTGCACTGTCGCCCGCTAACGCAAAACCCGTGTTATAGGTAGGCCTATCTCCATTCATATGCAGCCCGGTTGGCCAAAATAGTTGCAAACTTGTTCGTCCAAATTATACTTACTTTTTAAAGTCTCCATTGTCTTATCGTAACCAACTTGCATGCTGGCATGATTCCAATTGTCATAGTTGATTGTAGTTAACCAGACGTCCTTAAATAATTCTACTTCCTTATTGTCATGTAGATTGTCAAGAACATATTCTTCAAATCCAACTATTTTCTTGGGAGCAGAAAAGTCAAGTATCACTTTAGAAATATTTTTAAAAGGATTTTTGTTGTTCATCGGTCTGAATTCTTTTTTTGCCAGGTCTTGTCTATAATTTACTATAATGATTGGCTAAATGACGTGCCGGCTTCCTTATTGTATTCGCCTTAGCCTTTTCGGCGGAGGCAATAAACATTAGCCGTCATGTAATTTAGCTCAGGTTATGTAACGTTTCATTTTTTTAAGATTTTAAAAGCCAATGTTCCTGACTTATTTTTGATTTTAAGTATATATAATCCAGGATCAAGTTGGGAAAGATTTAGTTTGGTGATATAGCCTTTTATAATGTTAGTTTGAACTTCCCTTCCTAAAAAATCACATAAAGAAGTCTCTAATTTTGATGAATGGAAATCAATATGCTCTATTACTAAGATGTCAGAGGTCGGATTAGGATAAACAAGATAATTGAATTTATCATCTTCAATATTATTTCGTAATCCTATTATGACCCAATCATCAAGTGGAATGCTGGACAGATATGTGTCCGTGTTTCCAATATTTGATAAGGTCTCTTTTCCAAATTCAAATGTGTCTTTATCAATTGAAAAAATCTGTCCATAAACATAAATCTTACTATTTTTTTGCAATTGTATAGCTTTAGGATAAGAATGACCATTTCCTTTAGGAATTGCCCACCTGAGAAATCCCATTTTATGTCCAAGTTTATCAAAATATTCAAAATAAGTACTGCTTTTATTCACTGGAGGTTTGTTAGAATTAGTAGTAGATTTAATACCTGAAACCAAAACCATCCCCAATGAATTCGAGGATATTTCATAGGATCCGTACATTGAGATATTAGTTTCCCATTCGTCATGTCCATTAGTAATATTTACCTTGTGTAAAGTTGAATCGGTTATAGTATATAAATTATTCCATTTGTCTAATTCGATTTGTGATACGGACGAATTAAATGTTCTTTGCCACAAAAGATTAGCATCATTATCATACTTTTTAACAATGTTAGATTGTATCGTATAGTAATTATCTGATGTGTCTACTTCAATAAAATGGCAATCATACTCCCTACTCCATTCTATTCCACCAGAAGTATCCATTTTTATCAAATAATTATGAGATACATAATAAGTTGAATCATAATCATTGTTGAAAATGGTATCTCCTCCTATTACTACTGGTTTACCTATATCTACAAGAGCATAAAGCTTGTTCTTTTTACTAACTTTCACTGAAAGCCCTCCTGAACTTGTTTCTTGATTCGCTATAGTATCAGCTGATTTAGCTCGAATTGTCCAAAGAGGTTTTTTTGACTCATTAAATTTTGAAATAAAAAATTCTTTAAAACTATTTTTACTTGAACTATAAACCGAATCACCAATTTTAACTGAACCTGTTAGCCATCCTGTTATGAATATGTCATTACTAACAGAAATATCCTTAACTAGTATTTGGCTATTATTAAAAAAAATCGGTTTCCAGCTCCATAGTAAATTTCCAATTGAATCCACTTTATTAAACTCAAAAGGATCTTTGATTGTATAGGTATTGTTGTCATTTCCGATTTCCATATCTGTGGGATCATCATGATATATACGTCCCTCTATTTTAGTCCAAGATTGACCGATCGAAGGAATTGAAATGGAAAAAACAATTAAAAAAATTAAAACTTTTATTTTTTTCATAACTCTCAATTTGATTGAATGTCACATAACATCCGAATAAACGTACCGGTACGTTTATCTGTCTATATTTCACCCTAATCTAGAGGATTTCTTATCAAACTAAAAGCATTGGATGCCACTTGGGTATATATTCCCGCTAGCGCCGACATTCGTCGGTGCAAATAAAAGGCGGACGTCCGCTGTCTGAAATAAAAGGTAAAATTTATATTTGGCTCTTCTCCGTGGCCTGTCCCCTGACAGGCCGCTCTTAGGAAACAGTAACGATGTTTAGCTTATCTATCTTTTCATTACCTTTAAAACAGTATAAATAAGTTGCCTTTATTGAAGCCAATGGAGTACATAAGTATCAAACCCGTGCGAAATTCCGGATGGTATTGAATGAGGTATACTTTTGGACAGCCACAATTAAGACTGGAAGCACTTGCTTGTCGACGATGTTTATAAACAGTGTATAATAGACCAGTTGCCATGGCTAGTGAACCGTTCAAAAATTAAGGTTTATGGATTTGTTAATGCCAAGCCATACTCACTTAAATTGGGAGGTGTGTGAAATGAACGGAAAAGAAATGCCTCATGCATCTTTCAATAAATGGAAAAAAAGAAGATTTCTGGAGGATCTTCGTTTAACGGGGAAAAACGTTTTGGAACGATTTACTGAGAATTTAAGAACGTAGTCATCGGCCGTGGCAGAGGGACCCCTTAGCAATTCATTTAAATTCGAAACAAAAGTTAAACAGAAATTAAATTCCCTATATTTTAAATCCTTCACATGAGACTTGGAGTCTTGCACCATTACCTGAAGAGTACAAATGGTCGTCTGCCGAATTCTATATCACAGGCAAAGATGATTCACACCTTACCAGGAAAGGTTCTGATAGTATTTATGGCCTGTCAGAGGACACACCATGGAGTAGATGCCAATGGTATTAATTGTAGGAAAATTATATTTGAGCTATCTTAACTTGAAAAAAACCATAAAGTAGAATTTACTTATGAAAATTATATATATGATTAGAAGATATGTATCACCCGCGTTGATTGCTTTTATAGTCACAGTAGTAGGTCAAGTCTATGGCCAGATAACGATAGATTTAAACGGAAAAGGTAGGGTATTCGAAGGCATAGGTGCACTTAGCGCAGGGGCATCCTCTCGTTTGCTTATAGATTACCAGGAGCCATACCGCGGCCAGATACTAGATTTCTTGTTCAAGCCAAATTTTGGCGCAAGCTTGCAACATTTAAAAGTTGAGATTGGTGCTGATGTAAATTCAACCTGCGGCTCAGAGCCCAGCCACGCCCGTACCCGAAATGAACTAGAAAAACCCAAGCCTGAATATTTCCAGCGAGGGTATGAATGGTGGCTTATGTTGGAGGCGAAAAGGCGAAATCCCAATATCCTCCTTGATTGCCTTGAATGGGGAGCCCCAGGCTGGATTGGTGACGGTAAATTTTATTCGGACGACAACATCAAATATATAGTGGCTTTCATTAAAGGAGCTCAGCAATATCATAATCTAACGATTGATTTTACTGGGATATGGAATGAGCGTATGTATAACGTCAATTTTATTAAAAACCTTCGCAAAGCTTTAGACGAAAATAAGCTTGATAATGTGAAAATTGTTGCCGCAGACTTATGTTGTGGTGAGCAATGGCTGGTAGCGGACGATATGGTAGTGGATAGGGAGTTGTTTAAAGCAATCGATATAGTTGGCGACCATTACCCTGAGAGAGAAAAGAAAGGAAACAGCAGTGAAAATGCAAAGAGCACCGGCAAGCCTATCTGGAATTCTGAAGGAGGGCCCTGGAAAAGTGACTGGTCAGGTTTCAAATACCTTGCGGAGATGTACAATAGAAATTATATTGAAGGCCGGATCACCAAGAATATTACGTGGAGCCTTATTACATCATATTACAACACCCTTTCTTTGCCAAACTCAGGACTAATGACCGCTAATTCGCCATGGTCTGGATATTACAGCGTTGATCCCGCCCTGTGGGCAACGGCTCACACAACACAATTTACTAAACCAGGTTGGCAGTATTTGGACAATGCCTGTGGATATTTCAATAAAAAAGGAAGTTATGTAACTATGGTCGATATTTCCAAGCATTCCAATTTAAGTATTATAGCTGAGACAATGGATGCATCAGATGCTCAAACCGTTACATTTTCAATATTGGGAGAGACAAAAATTGATAGATTATTTGTGTGGAGATCGGTATTAGGGGGGCAGACTTTAGAACTCTTGGCACCCATTAGAGCCAAAAATAATAAGTTTACTCTTACCCTTGAACCAAAAGCGCTTTATACGATTACAACTACCACTGGTCAACAAAAGGCTAACGCAGCGCCAGCTGTCGATAAACCATTTCCTTTGCCATTCATGACAGGGTTTGAAAACGAAAAAATCGGTTTGACGCCTAAATACTTTATGGACCAAAGTGGAGCTTTTGAAATTGCAGCGAGGCATGATGGAAAAGGGCATTGCCTGCGTCAAATTGTTACGAGGAAGGGCATAGAATGGGAGGACCTTCCAGCTTTTAACGAGACCGTTATAGGCGACACGGCATCTAGGGATGGTTCTGTAAGTACCCTTATACATTTTTCTAATCCTTACTCTTATGGTTCGGTCTTTTTGAGGGCCACAGAGATGCATCGGTCGCATGAGCTGCCCGAGGCCTACCAATTAAAACTTGAGGCTTCTGGCAAATGGAGTTTGCTTGCAGGTAAAAAGCAATTAGCGTCGGGATTAGTAAGGCTCGAGGGAGATTGGCAGAACATTGCTCTGTCTGCTAAAGGAACAACAATCGAGGCATTTTTGAACAATACAAAACTTATTTCCTTAGAAGATACCACATATCAAAAAGGCCTATTTGGTCTAGGGTGCAGCCATCATCAGGTAGATTTTGATGATTTTGTTGCGGAATAGTTTGTGAATGAGCGTCAGAACGTGATGGCGTATTTGCCCAGTGGAAATGGAATATAGACGAAATGAGCAATCGAATAGTGGTTTAAATAGGAACAGTCAAAGATTGGCACACTTGAGCGGACCCATTGGTTTTGACATAGCAGTTCATCTGGATATAAAAAATGGAACAGAAATTAGATTACCTACATTTAGATCCTTTACATGAACGTTGGAATATGGCGTCTGTAGCTGAAGAGTACAAATGGTCGTCTGCCAATTTCTATTCCACTGGCAAAGATGATTGGGGAATGTTGATGCATTACCAGGAGAGATTCTGAAAGTATTGGTTGTCTGTCAGGGGACAGACCATGGAGGAGAGTAGAATATTTGAACAATTACAACTAATAAATGACCGATGTTAAAAAGAACTAACTGAAAATCTTGGCAAAGGAAGTTCTTTTGCATTTTTTAGTTTGTCTACCAAAATGTCTATTTCTGGAAATGTGACTATCCCCATCAAAGAGATTTGAACCCAATTCATTTTTATTAGATAATCGCTCTCAA
>DASVUU010000628.1:0-2354 GCA_036386935.1 Cytophagaceae bacterium
TGGCGTTAACCCTGAATGTTTTTTAAAGAATCGATTGAAGTAAGCGGCATCTTCGAAACTTAATTGGTACGCAATTTCTGCAACGGACTGTGTTGTATCTCTAAGCAGGACTTTTGCTTCCAATATCAGCATTTTGTATATAAAATTCATGGGCGGTTCACCTGTAGATTTTTTTACGCTTTTGGTTAAATGCTTTGATGTCACATTTAATAATTCAGCATAATCCACCAACTGCCTCTTTACCAAATAATGCTTATTTACTAAGCGGAGAAAATCCTGAGCAATACGATCGGCAGAAGTAAGTTTGTTATTGTTTTGCAATATTTTTTCATAAAACAGACTGCATTCTTTAAGTATAGCCGCTAGGTAATAACAAATGCTGGTGCGCCGATCATTAAAACTTGATGAGAAATCTTGATGGATTTTGCTGAAAGCTATAGAATAAAACTGAGCTTGGCTATCAGTTAAGCTGATTATCGGAATAGCGTCTAAATCAAAAAATGGAAGCGAGGTTAAGAAATTACTATAGCCCGAATAGGTCTCTATAAACGCCATGTCAAACATGCAATAGTAACCTTTCACATTACTTGATATCTCTTGTATCGAAGTTATTTTACCAGGTGCAACAAATCGTATTTGTGACTCTGTTTGCTTTAGAACATTTAAATTGTCAGTACAAACACAATATCCTTCCGTTAAAAATATAAATTCATAATAGTTGAGTTTAAAGTTTTCCTTGGGGAATTTAATGTACTTTGTTGCTGATTCGATTGGAGATATTACAAAGAAACAGGTTTGTTCTTTTGGTATAATGGCATTTACATTAAACTCATCTTCCTTCATCATGGCATGGTCAAAATAGTCCTTTACGAAAAGTTGAGGATTTATTGTCTGGATTGTGTTATTCTTTTTCATTGTAATCTAAATATACGTAAACTATGAACTTCCATACCTATGTACGACAGAGGTTATGTTTAGCAATCGGGTTAAATGTGACTATCATATACCTGAAGAGAGTTCAGGTCACTGCCCCCCCTAGTTGATGCTTTTCGTAAATACTGCTGAATTGATACTCTGGTCTAGCAGCTACACCTTTAATTCATATCAAATTATAACATTTTATGTTCTTTCTATACAACTAGTTGGTCTTTCTTTTTTCTCTCACTATCAAAAGTTTCTTACTGATAATTTTGGCCATAATATATGTTCAATTTCTACGCCTCTAACTTTTTTTTTCCATTTCTAACTAGACTCGTCATCTGGCGAATAACCTACCGTTCCATTATTAAATGATATCCTTGAATATCCTTATTGAACCGTCATCGAGCCTCAGACTTAGTGTTGGTTTCGAAAAACGCACCTATACACATAACACGCTATAGGAATATTACGAAAACTATTTAAAGTTTGACCATGTTTTAAATTCAATAAAGGTTCAGTCTTGATACTCTGGATTAGTAAATGTGGACCCGCTGGCGGTTCAGGTGTTTTTTAAAACAATTGGTAGGATTACCGAGAAGCTAATAGCACAAATCGGTAACAACGATATTTCGGTGTGCAAGTACTATTCGCCTGGAACTTGTCATGTCTATAGGTGAAGTCAGTCGTTTAAAATAATGCCTGAGTCTTCGATAGAGTAATTTCGTTGGACAAAAACACGAATAGAAAATAGGTAAACATTTGTTCATCCGACAATATTTATCGTGATTTTCGCCTGTGCGGCTACGCGGGCTAATGCAATTGTCGTTTGCACCGAATGAGAAAATGTTATATCTTTGACATACTTGACTTGTAGGCGCCTGTAGAATATTATCTATGCAATTGTGCTACTGATTAAAGGTCTTAGAATAACAATTATAACCACCCCAACTTACCATGACTCAATCAAGAAGAGACTTCCTTGCACAAGCTAGTTTGGCTGCCTTAGGAACAATAATATTACCCAAATTAAGTTTTGGTGCCCCTGTCACACCCATTGGTATCCAATTATGGACTGTGAAGGATTTTATGGAGAAAGACGCCAAGGGTACCATCGAGAAGCTTGGGAAAATGGGCTACACAGCGGTGGAATCATTTGGTGGTGATTATTTCAAATTAGGACCTAAAGATTTTAAGAAATTGGTGGAAGATAACGGTATGAAATTACTAAGTGCCCATACCGCTCTTTCTAAAGATAAACCAACTGACCCTAACCCTGCTGATTTTCAAAAATCAATAGATCAATCCCAAGAAGCTGGATTAAAATACATCGTAATGCCATGGATCAACGCATCATCCATCGAGACAGAGGACGATTGCAAGCGGACCGCCGATTACTTTAACCTTTATGGAGAAACATGTAAAAAAGCCGGCAT
>DASVUU010000629.1:0-6355 GCA_036386935.1 Cytophagaceae bacterium
GTGAGAATTGAATTGAAACAAATGTGATAAGAAGAAATTCCGGAAGCCGTACATGGCTTGTTCAAGTTTGTTCAAGTTTATTCACAGAGGTTATCGATTGAAAATCAGAGTATGAACGACGAAAAATATTACATTAAAAAATATCTAGAATTAGTCGAAGAAAGATTAAACTGGGGAGAAAGTGCTGATTGGACTAATCAGGATTTTGAAAAACTTAGTGAAAAAATTTTTGAAAGCACCAACGTGAGCTTAAGTGTGACCACCCTAAAGAGAATTTGGGGAAAGGTTAAATATGAAAGTGATCCTTCTGTTAGCACATTGAATGTGTTGGCAAGGTTTGTAGATACAGAAAGTTGGCGTCACTTTAAGCAGTCGCTGTTACAAACGCAGGATAGTGAGATCAAGTGTCACGATCAATTGATAGAGGTTAATCGAGTTACAGTCGTCAAAAAGCGTGAAACAAAAGTTGTGATCAGCGCTTTGGCCGTTCTATTGGTGGTAGTCGGAGTAGCAGCTTTTATTACCTATACGAAACATAAGTCCAGTATTCCTCCTGTCAATCCCTCTTCCTATAGTTTTCATAGTACAAAAGTGGCTGATGGCATTCCCAACTCAGTTGTATTTAATTACAATGCCTCTATGTCCCCCATCGACAGTGTATATATCCAGCAGTCATGGGATCCAGGAAGAAGAACTAAGGTCGACAAGGATAAAAAAGAACACACCTCCATTTATTATTATCCGGGATTTTTTATGGCAAAGCTGGTTATCGGAAATCAAGTCGTCAGGGAGCATGAATTATTGATTCCTACCGAAGGTTGGTTTGCTGCAATTGAGCAAGATCCAATTCCTATTTATTTAAAAGATGAAGAGTATATAAAAAACCGTGTAATACAGATTATCCCAAAAACTATAATTGGTCATGGCGTACGAATGGAACCAGATATCCCGGTACTCAGTGTCTCCAATGTCATGGAGATGAAAAATCTTTACAATGATAATTTTATATTCGAAACTAAAGTTAAAAACGATTTCAAACGTGGCGCTTCGGTTTGCCAGCGCACCGAGGTAATGATCTTATGTAAGAACGATATCATCTTCTTCCCGCTTGTTGCTAAGGGGTGTATAGGTGATCTCTCTTTATACATCACGGGAAGTTTCATAAGCAGCAAAGAAACTGACCTATCTAAATTTGGATGCGATCTCTCTGAATGGACAACGGTTAAAGTTGTAGGTGGTAAAAAGAATATACAAATTATTGTAAATGGTATAGAGGCTTACAGATCATCATTACCACATTCTTCGTTGGAAGTTGTAGGAGTAACATTTCGATTCCACGGAAGTGGAGCAGTAAAAGAAACTAGATTCTATAACAACAAGGAAAGTTACAATTTGTAAGACTTGACCTATATTGCAATGTATGTCCACCTGTATTGACGGCAATACTTAAACAGACTCCACTATCTAATAGTGGGTGAACAGATAAATAACGGCGGCTACAATAACTTGAGTTAATCTTTTTTGCGCCTAAAAATAAAAATGCCAGCTTATGCTGGCATTTTCTATCTCATTATAGTTAAGACTTAATAATTTATTTTCTCAAGGCGGACGTCAAATTTCTTTTCTTTTTTGAAATATTCTCCTACTCCTATATATCCGCTTTTGGCTCTGTAAACCCTGTAGTCTGTAGATTTACGATTCAAATCCATTTTGTCAATTGTAAATACTTTCTCTGGAGTATATACGATCGCACCAAGCGTATTCTTACCTTTTTCTCCCTTTTCTTTGTTGTAATTGACGTAGGTGCAAAGAAAAGTCTGTTTATCGTTTTGCATTTGGCTATATGCATAGTCAAACCAACCGTATGATTTTGCCCAGTAAGCAAGCATTTTAGAACCTACGAATTCGGCACCCGCTGGTAGTAAGTGGAAATGGGGATCCTTTTCGAAAACTTTAACTGCCTTTATATTTAATTTAGGGTCGAACTGCAGGATCACCATATTCAACACTTCCAATTGAACGGTTGAGGTGTTAGATCTTCCATTCGAAATCACAGCTGAAGCTATTCCCCATCCACTCGCGGCTTTCTTATATTGTTCTCCAACAACAAAAACATCTCCGTCGGAGGTTCTGATTATTTCATGCACAAACACTCTCGCTCCTTTTTCCATTCTTCCCGACTTGTCGCTATTAGCAACCTTTGCCATATCTTTTTCCCACGAGATCAACTTTTGTTGTACAACCTTTCCGGCCATATCAACAATTAAATAGAAATAGCCCAAGCTAGCAGCTTTATACTCCTTTTCTTTAAGATTATAATATTCCCCAAAGACCATAATGTTTTTCGTAGCCTCATCGAAGGTGATTTTATTTGCAGCAATATTATAGGCTTTATCGGCGAGCTCCATTTTAACCAATTGCTTGCCTGAACTAACTTCATTGACAAGCAAATCGTAAGATGCGTCTTTTGCAGTTGAACTTTCCCTGCGTGTGATGAGTGTTCCAATATAATTTTCAGACTGAAAAGCATCGTCGGCAATTGCTAGTTCTTTGGTCGTCAAATCTGGAGAGATAGAATTCCAAATAAGCTTTAGATTGTTGTCATAATAATCAATAGAATATTTAATTTTCTTGCTTTCTGAGAAGCCATAGTATAAAAAGCCTTTATTTTCTACGGCTACTAGAAAGGAGTGCCCCGGATCCATTGAGGCGGATGCCATTTTAAAATAGCTATCGCTCGCTCCCACAATCTTTTTAACGGTTTTGCCGATTTCTTTCAGAGATTTGTCAAAAGTTATTATTTCGTATGAATTTTCTTTCGGGTTATAGAATAAAAAAGCAAATGTAGATCCATTGTATTCTGCCTCTATCAAAGAAAAAGATTTGGGTCTGACAATGTCTACTGTGTTTACTGGACGTAAATTTTCGTCCGATACCTTAATTACATAATTTACATTTTTCTTGTCCGCCTTATCCACGTTATAGAAGTAATAATATCCTTTCACGTCATTTCCGGAGATAATAGGTCCCGTATTCTTGAGTTTAATATTCAAGACGTTGTCCATATTTAGATTTTGAGAAAAGCCCTTTCCGATGGTAAAAAGGAGGATAAAAAGAAGCACTAGTTTTTTCATGATTAAATTGATTATTGGTTAAAAAAATTATAAAAGTTGTTTATTACGCTAGTTCAAGTCTTTCAAATGTCTTCCTTTGGGGAACCGTTCTTTGTAGGCTTTAATTACTAAAGCCGTATCGATATTCGAAGTCGGTAGTTTACTATTTAATGCCAGCGCATATAGAAACTCCTGATCGGATTTGAATTTATTAGTTCTTATGTCCATATAAATGAAGGAAATATTAGAGAGCTCTATCAATCTGAGTTGATGTATAAAGCCTAAGACTTTATTATAATTATCATCCAATCTCTTATCTGGTAGCGATACTACCCTGCCGAGTTCCTTCCTGCGTTGATGGTCATAGATCTGATAAAGTGTTTTTCCTATCATCGCATGCAGGTAAATATTATCCGGATATTTTTCAAGCATTATCAAAGTATAGTAAAGTGCTTTACCAAGATCTTTAAAATGATAAGAACTTTCTATTTCCTCGAAACTGGATATGGTAACGATATTATTAAAAATTGTATCCTGACTTGGTTTGGCATTGCTTCCCTCAGAGATAATCGCAAGCTGCCTTTGTAGGAATAATTTTCGCTTTTTACAGTCTGGGTGAGTACTAGCTGTATCTGAATCGCCAAATTCTTTTTCTTCAGAAGCGTAAATAAAATTTGGCGTATTTACAATTTGCCAAGAGTCTTTAAATGGGTATTTGGGAAAGTCAAAATGTTTTTTGAGGTCAACCACACCTTTGAATAAAGGGACGTCGCAGCTGTCAAGAATCTCCATAACTCTTAGCGCATCCTGGTAATTGTAAGATGTATTACGCAAATAAGTTAAACCAATTGAATCCGCTTCGCTTTCCGAAGTCCGGCTATGCCTAGTGACATTAAAGGTCAAATCTCTTACCAAGGTTTTTATTTTACTGTATTTATTGTAAGATTCTTTTCTCAATGCTTCGATTTCCTTTTCAAGATCGCCGTCAAAGTTTAACGCAGCTATTTTATCGATGGCCTTATCGGAGTGTTGAAGATGATAGTGTGCTAGCTCATGGCATAAAATGAAAGCAACCTGACTCTCGCTTTCCAGACGCGACAGTAATCCGATATTGAAGGCAATTATACCATCTCCAAAACTTACTGCATTCGGCTCTGTACTTCGAAAAGCATATACTTTAGCCTCTTTCTTGAGCTGAGGGTTGGCAGAATATATTTTATCAGTAATCTGTTGCAGATAGGGAGTTAAAACATCGTCGATAATAAAATAGTCGTCATTGATACGATCAATAATTGTCTCCGATCGCTTGGAATAGATATCCGCTTTAAACTTACAAATTGCCTTCTTCTCACAGGCAACATTGACCTTTTGTTTATCGCTCTCTAGCCTTTTTTGAATTGATTTAGCTAAATCTGCGGGAATTGTATCTGTGATTTTGATAGGATAATAATTTCTTTCAAACTGACAAAACCCAGAATTATATAGTATTATAAATAGCGCAAAAAAAAGACTACCCCTGCTTATTAGAATATTTGTTAGCATCGTTATGTTTCGCTGAAAATATCGCTAAATATCTTGGTACGGAAAAAAGTTAAAAAGGATTGGCCTAATGTATATCCCGATACATGTCGATGGCTTAGTTTCTTTTCTTCTTAGTTAAAGTAAAAATAAGTTATTTACAAAGTTAATAAGCTGAAAGAGAGTTCCAATTATGCAAAGGAAAAAACTTTTGGTGATACTTCTGTAGAAATGTAAATAAGGGGATGAATGTTTTCCTCAGAATATGCTTTGATGGTTGGAGGAATCTAAAATGTTGAGAAAAAGATTAGGCAGTCTTGTGCTGCTAGTCGATTGTACAACTTTAAAACCTACTAAAGACAGCGCCTCTCGGGCCTGGCTTCGTATGGGAGGAATTTGGAGAAGTAAAAATTCTTGTGTTGTAATAATGTCAACAACACAAGAATTTTTAATTTATTCCTTTCGCTCTATTACCGCCGTAGTTATATTATTGTCCTTATCAATAGCAATATCATAATAATAACAATTTCCCATCGGCACCACTTTTACATAATCTTTAGCATTTACGCTTAATGTGAATGTGATCTCGCCAGGTGCATAAGCGACATAGCCAGAGGCAGTTCCCGGGTCCACGTTGTTAATGTTTACTGTATTGCCGTTAGACGTTTTTATCTGAACGCTGGCTTTCGAGGCCCCGTTGTTTAAAATACGTGCTTGCGGTGGCTCATCCTTACATTTCTTTTTGCATCCAATGAAGGTGGAGGCAACAAAACAGGTCAAAAGTAAAATAAATGTGAATTTTAAGATTTTCATGGATGCGTGATTTGGCTAGTTGTAAACAGCCTTTGTATACGGACGATGGAACATTGAGTTCGTCTGAACCTTTTACTAGGAATGTGGCGCCTTATCATCCTTGCCCAAAGCTTAACCATGCTCTACTATCATCCGCAGAACTCCGCTGTAATATAACGATAAGTGCAAGTGCTGGTAAAGTCTACAAAACATGGGCAAGCAACTGTAAAACGATATCAATAATGTTGAGCTATGTTGCAATACAATATAAGTGTTAGATGTTTCAATTTTTTTTTCAATCTGGACGAAAATCAGCACGCACGATCCCCGTTAGAATGCATGAGAAACAGGGCGAGCCTCCGCAAAAAGGCGGAGACCGTGCTCTCCCCTCTACTCCTCGCTCGTGCCTCGCTGTGGGGTGCCGTTGCGATCACTCTCGCGAATACTTCTATGTTCGCTTATTTAGTCTGTGGTAGTTCTCAGGCCTAGAAGGTGTAATTCTTTATTTTTTGGAAGATGATGTCTCTTACTTAAAAGCACAGCAATAAGACTTGCTCACGCTCGATTAGCAATTGACATAGCAGCAACAATTCTTCTGCCTCATCAACAGATGCTTTTACAATTTTGGAATCAAGAAAAAAAATAAAATGTCAAAAAACCCCTGTTTCCGGCTAAGGTCTTTGGAAGAGCGCTATTTCTTTTGCTTCCTCTGCCTATTCTCTTCCTTCATCCTTTTCCTAACCCCGTCATCCACGCCTCTTCCTTCTGCCATTGGCTCATGCACAGACCCAGAGGTGGGCGGCGCTGGAGCCGCGTTTTTCATTTGAGACTTGTAAGCAATATTGGCAGCAATTCTTTCTGTGAAATGTGGAAATAAGTGATGAGAGAACCTGGAGCCTTTGGCCTTCCACCCTACGGCAACCTCCTTTTTC
>DASVUU010000630.1:0-2284 GCA_036386935.1 Cytophagaceae bacterium
AGGAAATGATTTTGAGCCTTATTCTCTAAAGCAAGCTGGCGATCTTTCTGTAGATGATGATAATAGATATTACAATAATATTGGTGGCATCAAATCACTTCGTGCGCAGCTACACCAAGGAGACAAGTTCTCAGTGGAGACTCAAAATGATTTCATTGACGAAAATGGATCTTCGACCACTTTGATAGATGGTGCAGGGACTAACATTAGGAGAAACAAACGACAAAAACGAAATCAAAGCATTTCCTTTCTATCCTTATCTGAAGCAGAAAAACATGGCTTAGATCCATCCCTTTATGCTAACGGTCCAGACTTTAATAAGGTGGTATACAAAAATGCAAATAATGGACACCATATCGGAGAGGTGTCGGTTCTAAAATCGACAGGAGAAAGATATGTGTTTGGCTTACCGGCCTATAATACGACGCAGGCTGAAGTGTCTTTTGCGACTGGTAAAAGTGGTGAGAAGGAACAGGCATTGCCAGTAAATGGAACTTCAGGTCTTTTGGACTATACTAATGGAGACAATACCGTTGAGAATCAGAAGGGACTAGACAATTATTTTAGCAAAACTACGCTACCAGCCTATGCTCACTCATACATGCTGACCTCGGTGCTTAGCCCTGACTATGTGGATAATGATAAGTTTCCGGGGCCAACTCCAGGGGACATGGGTAGCTACACCCTATTTAATTATAAAAAAGTACCCGGGTACAAATGGAGGATGCCATTTGAAAAAGGAAAAGCAAACGCAAACCAAGGTTTAAAGACAATAGATACGGATGACCAGGCAAGTTATATTTATGGTGAAAAAGAGTTGTGGTATTTAGCCTCCATAGAGACGAAAAATTATAAAGCTATTTTTTCAACCTCGGATCGAGAAGATGGGCTTGGCGTAGTCAATGAAGATGGGGGTCAAGATGCGAGCAGTAAAAGAATGAGAAAGCTTGACAATATAAAATTATATTACAAGTACGAACACGATAAATTTGGAGATAAAGCTAAACCGTTAAAGTCTGTTTTTTTTAAATACGACTATGCTTTATGTAAGGGAATACCAAATCAGACAGATCAAGGTAAGGGGAAGCTAACCCTTCGAGAAGTTTATTTTACATATCAGGATTCGGAGAAAGGAAGGTTTTCGCCATATAAGTTCAACTACTGCTATAAAAAAGAATCGGAGCCTGCCTATAACCCCAACTACAATGCAAAGTCTGTAGACCGTTGGGGGAAATATAAGCCAATGGCAGGGAATGATTATATCAAAATGTCCGAAAATTCTTATACGCAACAAGATAAATTTGCGTCTACAGCGGCGAAATCTCAATCAGATATTAATGCCGCAGCTTGGGAGTTAACCAATATTGTCCTCCCTTCTGGGGGAAATATAAATGTAAATTACGAAGCCGACGACTACGCGTTCATACAGGATAAAAAGGCGGCTATGATGATGAAGGTTGTCGGCTTTGGTAACTCTGAAGATGGAAATTTTAATCGTGAACTGTATCAAAACCAAGGTCCATTTACCTTTACTTTTAAAAAATATCTCGCTATCGACCTCCCTTTTGGAATGCTACAAGATCCCAATTTTAGTAGCGAAGACTTTAGGAAATTGTACCTAGACGGTTTGAAAGACAACCTGATGTACTTTAGAATTCCGGTAAGTATGACGCAGAATCTGTTAGGGGAGTCTGCACAATACGAAAACGTCTCTGGGTATGCTAAGATTGACCCGAGCCAATCTGTTCTCTCAGGTGATAAGACCAAAGGTTTGATAAAACTTGAATTTGTATCGTTAACGGAGAAAGCATCGAGACAGGATATTAATCCCATCGTTTTTGCAGCCTTGCAATTTTGCCGACTAAAAACTCCGAATTACGCCTACGGAACCACAAATGCTTCTGACGGTGGTCCAGAGCAGTTTATAAAGGCAATCTTAAATTCTTCTTTCGCTACGCAAATTACCGCGTTGATACAAGGACCTAACGGTAACTTGCTTAACAAGTCGTTTTGCCAAATAGCAGATTTAGAAGGCAAGTATGGAGCTGGAGGGTTTGTTAGACTCAATCACCCGACGCAAAAGAAGATCGGCGGAGGGAGTAGAGTAAATAGCATTTCTATCTCGGACAATGCATCGCAGTTTAGCATGGGAAATGAGAGTTCTTATACTCAAGAATTCAACTACAGCAAAAAGTCAGACTATAAAGATAAAAATGGTAAGGATATTATAATGAGCAGTGGTGTCGCAGCATATGAACCTATGTTGGGTGGAGACGAGAACCCT
>DASVUU010000631.1:0-5374 GCA_036386935.1 Cytophagaceae bacterium
TTAAGCCAAGGGTATAATTCGCTTTGATGGTGAGGTCATAGAAGTAGAACTTACTGCCTTCAAGTGTTGACGGTAAAAAAGGCTTGGCTAAAATATCGATATAGGATCTTCTGGCGGCCACTATAAAGGACCCCTTATCTTTCACAATGGGCGCTTCTACAGTAAGTCTGCTAAATATTAATCCTACACCTCCTGCACCGGATAGCTTTTTGTTGTTTCCTTCTTTCAGCCTTACATCCAAGATGGAGGAAAGACGGCCTCCATATTGTGAGGGGATTCCACCTTTGATCAATCTGACGTCCTTTACTGCATCAGGATTGAATACCGAAAAGAACCCGAATAAATGTGAAGAGTTGTACACAGGCGCCTCGTCTAATAAGACGAGATTTTGATCAATTGAGCCTCCACGTACATTGAACCCTGAGGCACCTTCGCCAACAGTGCTTACCCCTGGTAATAATTGTATGCTTCGTATTACATCTACTTCTCCTAAGAGGGCAGGCATTTTCCTGATTTGCTTGATGTCTACTTCTACCGTGCTCATGCGAATGTCTTTCACATTTTTATCCTCTTTCTCACCCGTAACAACAACTTCTTCAAGCTGCGCAGTATCAGCTGCAAGCTCTATATCAAGTTTGGTGTTTTGATTTAGTTCTATAATTCTTTCCTGCACTGCGAAGCCCAAATAAGAAATATTGACAGTATATTTTCCTTTGGGAACAGTGATGGAGTAGAATCCATATTCATTGGTGACAATTCCATTATTTATTTCTTTCAGAAAAATGGTTGCGCCAATGATGTCTTCCCCGTTGGCAGCATCTTTTATCTTCCCACTGAGTACCGCTTTTTCTGTCTGCTGGCAGAATGAAAAAGAGGCGTCAAGCAGGAATATCAAAGATAAAAACACTACAAGGTTGTTCGTTTTAGAGACATCAAATAGAAAAGCCCAAAGAAAGAAAACCTTATTCGATTTGGTGACGATTGGATTCGGCATAGGATATTTTTAAAAATTTGAAAGAAAAAAAGGTATTGTTACTATGGTGTTAAAATTAGTGGTTACAAAAATACAAAAACATTTTCAGTTAATGAGCTGTAAAATTTGACGGATAAATAGGAAGAAATAACCTCCAAGCCGCTGAAGGTCAAAATTCTGGGTCCGAGGTAAAATTCTTTACAATTATTTAATATTCACCTGGCTCATTGGATTAAAATACATTTGAGCAAGAAAAGAGATAATTAGTAGAATATATTATCTTGATAGACGATTAATAAATGATGAAGAAAATAGCAATAGTTGTAGGGAGTACGGGCTTGATAGGAAAAGCCTTGGTAGACCGACTCTGTAATGATGAGCGGTACTCCAGCGTAAAATTATTGGTGCGTGCCCCGATAGCACCCAAACATAATAAGATAACGGTGATCGTTGTGAACTTCAAAAATCGGGAACAATTACAACAGCATGTGGTGGGGGATGAGCTTTTCTGTTGTATTGGTACAACAATAAAGAAAGCTGGATCACAAGAAAAGTTTGAAGAGGTGGATTATCGAATTCCAAGAGAACTCGCGGAAGTTGCTGCAAAGAACGATGTAGGTAAATTTTTAATGATTTCTTCACTTGGGGCAGACATTACATCCTCGAATTTCTATTTGAAAACGAAAGGCAGGGCCGAGGAGGCAGTCATTAATGCAAAAATCAAGAATTATTTGATAGTAAGACCGTCGTTGTTGACGGGAAACAGGGAAGAAACCCGCGTTGGCGAGATAGTTGGAAAGGTTGTTCTCAACATCTTTAACCCAATATTATTAGGCCCACTAAAAAAATACAAGCCTGTCTCCGACGAACTACTATCCAACGCTTTGTTAAATATTGCGAATAGAGACTTTAAAAATAAGATCTTCGAGTCGCCAGAATTGTTTAAATGGGGAAAAGCATGAGGGATAGAAGCGGCAGCCCACAACCTCGCTTTTCGCGGGGCGAGGACTACAGCGAATAGCCCGGCCCCCACCTTTTCGGGGGGGCATGCCCAAACCAATTGTAAGTACTTAATAATCTATGACTACTAGAGCCTACCTACTTATAGTAAATAGCCCTTTCTTAGTATAGCTATTGTATGGAGGACCCAGTTTCTCACGTTGTTTTTCGTGCTTCTCGATATAGGTGTTGTATTCTTTTGCCCACCTGTCATAACGAGCCCTGAATACCACCACCTTGTTGTCGGCTTCAATAATATCCTCGGCCAAAGTCTTTGCCAATGGGTGGTTTTCGATGTCAGGGGTACTATTTACGAGTCGGAAGGTTCTTTTTAGTAAGGAATCTGTAGCTAAGTCGTAGGCATCGATTTTTTGTGATTCAATCACATTTTCTTGTGTATACCTTTTTGAAGGTAATTTTTCCTGAAGGCTTTTTAATGAATCAAGGCTTAATACATCATACTTCTTTGTATAGGAGATTTCCTCAAGCAATCTTTTTACTGCAGCGATTTTGTCGTCATCTGAGGCAATCATGGTCTTCCAAGAGCCATTCAAGCTATCTGTAAGCAAATCTAATTCCTGTTTTACTTTCTCAACTTTTTTGTTTGAGACGACGGCTTTGTTTTTTCTCTCACAGGATGCTGCAAGAAAAAGAACTGCGATAATAAGATAATATAGTTTTTTCATGTTTGAATTTATTCGCTTTAAATGTGATCTATCCTGCTTTGGATGTCTAGGGTTGAGATGTTGCACTTCAGGTTAAACAATATAGACACCAAAATTATTATTATTTCATAAAGTTTATACAAAAATTTTTATTGAGACTGTATGAGATCCGAGGCGCTAAGTTCCGAACATATAAAGATTGATGATGCCGTTCAAATAGCCAAAGAAGCCGGCCTTAGGTATGTAAATGACTCAAAGCCCGGATTTACCCGTGTCAGAAATGGCGACCACTACGACTACTTTGATCAACATAAGAAAAAGATTGAAGACCAAAATGTGATACAACGCATCAACAGATTGATAGTACCACATATTTGGGACAATGTATGGATATGCCCCTATGAGCGCGGTCATTTGCAGGCGACAGGCATAGATAAAAAGGGACGAAAGCAATACCGTTATCACAAAAATTGGGACAAAGCGCGCAATGAGAAGAAGTTTGACAAAATGCTTCAGTTTGGTCTGGTATTGCCTGACATCAGAAAGGAGATTCAGAGCAATCTAAGTATTCGTTCACTAACGCGGGAAAAAGTTTTGTCGACGGTGATCGCTTTGCTAGATGAAACCCTTATCAGAATTGGAAATAAAGAATATGCCAAAACTAATAAAACCTATGGTTTGACTACCCTCAGGAACAAACATGTAAAAAATCTAGGAGGCAAGGTGCAACTTGAGTTTGTTGGGAAGAAAAGTATTGAAAAAAAGGTAATTGTAAGCGATAGGCGATTAGCAAATATCATAAAAAAATGCCGCGAATTGCCTGGGTATGATTTGTTCCAATATTATAATGAAGATGGCCATTTGACACCAATTGGTTCCGAAGACATCAATGGGTATCTGAAGCAGCTGAGTGGCGAGGAAATTACCGCCAAAGATTTCCGTACTTGGGGGGGGTCTACTATTGCTATAAAAGCTTTGATGGAATGTGAGCCTTGCGATGATGAGAAAACCATAAAAAAGAACATTATCGAAATGACCAAGAAGGTGTCCGGGTCTTTAGGAAATACGCCGACAGTGTGCAAGGGATACTACATTCATCCCATTATTATAGAAAAATATTCTACTAAGGAAATAGTCACTTTTGCGGAAACCCACAAAGAGATTACAACCAAAGGAAGTGAATGGCTGGACGGCGAAGAAAAATTGTTCTTGGAACTGCTTCGGCAAAGTCATTCATAATCGGTTTTAAAATTAAGCAGACGAATGATCTTGTGATATCTGCATTCTTTGCATTCTTCTTTCTGTGTTCTCTGCGTGAAATAATTCATGCGAGACTCAATTTTTTTTAAACATCGGTTGAATTTTCAAGAAGGCAAATCTTTAAAGACCATCCAATTTTTAGGTAAGTTCTCTTCCTATTTGCCTTGTTCTCTAATGAAACAACTATAATGCAGTAGCAAGAAGGCCCGACTAGAGGTGTATCTAAAACACTCTTATTTCGTAGTACCAGTAAGAACCTTATGCGAGCTCTTACATACGTTTTATTTTACTTCATATTTACATACCACTCATTTTCCCAAATCAATGCCCCTAAGTACAGCAATGAATTCCTATCTATAGGGATCGGTGCAAGGGGGTTAGGACTCGGAGGGTCGCAATCTGCCTTGACATCAGATGTTACCTCAGGCTATTGGAACCCAGCAGGCCTTTCAAGACTTTCCACCAAGTATGAAGGTGCTTTGATGCATGCTGAATATTTTGCTGGAATTGCCAAATACGACTACGCCGGCTTTGCTACAAAATTGGATTCCAATAGCGCTCTAGCGCTTTCCTTTATCAGGTTTGGTGTTGACGATATTCCAAACACCTTAGATTTTTATGACACAGACGGAAATGGTAACAAGTTTTTCAACTACGATAAGATTAAGTTTTTTTCTATTGCCGACTATGCCTTTCTTATCTCGTATGCCCGTAAGAGTAGTAAAATCAAAGGGTTGAGCTTAGGTACAAGCTTCAAAGTAATACATAGAACTGTAGACATATTTGCCAACTCCTGGGGCTTCGGCATGGATGCAGGGGTACAATATGAAACCAGCTCCGGCTGGATGTTTGGGCTTATGGCAAGAGATGTCACTACTACTTTCAATGCCTGGTCGTTCAAATCCTCCACATTTGACACCACCTTTGTCGCGACAGGGAATACTGTTCCCGTGAGTACGCTAGAAATTACCTTACCGAAGTTCATCTTTGGGGTCGCGAAATGCTTTAGAATAAATGAAAAATTTGGAATAACTACTACGTTCGACCTAGACCTTTCAACCGACGGTAAGCGTAACGTTCTTCTAAAGACAGGCGTCATTTCCGGCGATCCTCATGCGGGTATTGAATTAGACTTCAAAAGGATAATCTACTTGCGAGCTGGAGGAGGAAACATTCAGCAGATCAAAAATTTTGAAGGAGGAACATATACGAGCTTTCAACCAAATTTTGGAATAGGAGTGAAGGTTTACAAATTGACAATAGACTACGCGCTTACTAACATTGGCAGTGTCTCTGAGTCTTTATATTCAAATGTTTTTTCTATTAAAGCTAGTTTAAAGTAATGGTGGCTATGGGAAATACAGCAAAATATTTCATTAAAATCCATCTAAGGAAACCATCGTTCCTGGTCTTAATTCTCTTGATGGTTTCGTATATTTCTAACGGCCAGATCGGGAATGAATGGGTAGTGAACGGC
>DASVUU010000632.1:0-10713 GCA_036386935.1 Cytophagaceae bacterium
AAGAATGGGCAAAGCTTGCAAAGGAAGCAGGAATGAAATACGCCGTTATGACAACAAAACACCACGATGGATTTTGTCTGTTTGACAGCAAACTCACGGATTACAAATCTACCAATACACCCATAAAAAAAGATTTGATCAAAGAATATGTTGAAGCATTTAGGGCAGAAGGCATAAAAGTAGGATTTTATTATTCTCTGATTGATTGGCACCACCCAGACTTTCCGAAATACAATGACCCGCATCATCCGATGAGAGGGAACGAAAAATATAGGGATGAGAAAATCAACTTTGATAATTACTTGAAATACATGCACGGGCAGATCCGCGAATTGATGACGAATTATGGGAAGATTGATATCCTTTGGACCGATTTTTCTTATGGTGAGATGACTGGCTCTAAATGGAAAGCAAAAGAATTGGTACAGATGATTCATCAATTGCAACCTGCCATTGTCATGAACAATAGGCTCGGTGGTGATGGAACCTCGTATATGAAGTCAGAAGCCTATGGAGATTTCGAGTCACCTGAACAAGGTGTGCCTGACAGAAAGTTGATAGACAAAGACAGCGTAAACATACCTTGGGAAACGTGCTTGACTCTCAACAATAGTTGGGGATTTAATCAATACGACAACAACTGGAAGTCACCAGAATTACTAGTGCAAACGTTAGTTAATTGCGTGAGTAAAAATGGAAACCTACTTCTAAATGTGGGGCCGGATCCTAAGGGGAATATACCGATTGCCTCTGTTAATATTCTGAAAGAGGTAGGAAAGTGGACAAAAGCCAATGGAGAAAGTATTTATGGATGTGGTGAAGCAATAGGGTATACAAAAGAAGACTGGGGACGATACACCCAGAAAGGGAACAAGCTATACCTCCACTACATGTATCCTAAAATTGGGCCTATTGTGTTGAAAGACCATCAGGCTAAGATCAAATCTGTGCGAATGTTGGCTAACGGCTCTGAAGCCGCCAGGGCTGATGAATGGTGGGGTAGCCCAAAATCTGAGGGCAATGTTTTCCTGAATTTTAATAGGCCAATCCATGAAACATTCCCAATGCCTTACTCTTTTGATACCGTATTCGAATTGCAATCGAAATAATATTATGCCACGATTCTGTCAAACACTCAATTTAAAGGATGATGCACATCTTATTGCAGAATACAAGAAGTATCATCAAAATGTATGGCCTGATATCAGAGACTTTATTAGGTCAGCAGGAATTCTCTCAATGGAAATATATTGTTACCAAACAAGGTTGGTGATGGTTATGGAAACTGATGGCGACTTTTCATTCGAACGAATGGATGAACTTTCTAAGAACAACTCAAAAGTCCAGGAATGGGAGGATCTAATGTCTAATTTTCAAGAACCGTTAGCTGGGGTTGCACAGGGGACTAAATGGGTTTTGATGGAAAGAATTTATTAAGTGAATTTCAAAGGATTTGATGGAACCGGGATATAGCATTTGAAAAAATTATCTTTACAAGTTTAACACATCAATATAGATTAAAGGAACATAAAAATGGATTTGACACTAAAAGGGAAAGTAGCTGTGATAACAGGTGCTGGAAGTGGAATTGGAAAAGCGATGGCAACTTTGTTTGCTCAAAAAGGAGCTTTTGTCAACTTACTTGACTTGGACCAAAAAGGGGGTGAAGAAACTGCGCAAGAAATAACCGAAGCTGGCGGTAATGCAGCCTTTCATCTAGTAAACGTGGCCGATTATGAGCATGTTGAAAAAACCGTTAATAATATTGGGAATATTGACATTCTTATAAATAATGCCGGTATAGCCCATGTAGGAAATGTTGAAAATTGCGGACCAAATGATTTTGAGAAAATCTATCAGGTAAACGTAAAAGGCGTTTACAATTGCTTGCATGCAACATTACCAATCATGAAGTCACAATCAAGTGGGGTAATATTAAACCTCGCCTCTGTTGCATCAAGCATAGGTATTCCAGACAGATTTGCCTATAGTATGAGCAAAGGTGCGGTGTTGGGTATGACGCTATCTGTTGCGCGCGATTATGTGCTCAATGGGATTAGGTGCAATTGTATTTCCCCTGGTAGAGTTCATACCCCTTTTGTAGACGGATTTATTGCAAAAAATTACCCTGGGAAGGAAAAAGAAATGTTTGAAAAACTATCAGCGTCACAGCCAATTGGCAGAATGGGTACCCCTGAGGAAATCGCTAAGCTCGCACTGTTTCTATGTTCTGACGATGCAGCCTTCATAACAGGTGCAGACTACGCAATAGATGGTGGATTTGTGAACCTAAAAATGTAGGGTCAACTTCATACTTATACCTGAGAAATGAAAATTATCGACACCCACGTACATTTTTGGAATTACAAAAAGGAAAGCCTTGATTTTTCCTGGATCGCCGATGAAATGGCTATTCTTAAAAATGATTATCTACCCGAGAATTTCATGGTAGCTAGCGAGACGCTACAAAAGCAATCTTCAACTCAGTGTATTGCTGTACAGGCCAGGCAATCATTGGAGGAGACCATGTTCTTGCTCGAGCTTGCCCAGAATAATCCTATGATAGCTGGAGTAGTGGGATGGGTAAATTGGAGTAACCCGGATATTGGAAAAACTTATACAGATCTAGCAAAGTATAAAAAACTAAAAGGCTTCCGCCATATTATTCAAGATGAGCAGGAAGGATTTATGTCCAATTCTACCTTCAGGCATAGCATATGTAAAATAGGGTGCCGCTTTACCTACGACCTTCTAATAAAACCACATCAGCTCCTTGAAGCATTCGAACTAGTGAGTGAATTTCCTGAACAGCCCTTTGTCATTGATCATCTTGCCAAGCCACTTCTAAAAAGCCATGATCTCGCGCAATGGACTTTAGACATAAAAAAGTTTAAGTCTGAAGAAAATGTCTACTGCAAACTCTCTGGACTTGTGACCGAAGCACATTGGAACCAATGGAGGGAAGACGATTTTACCTACGCTTTAAATGTGGTATTGGAGACATTCGGCCCGAAAAGGCTGATGTTTGGTTCAGATTGGCCTGTATGTTTATTGGCAAGCGATTATAGGGGGGTGTATGACATCATCAATAATTTTTTGGAAAAACAATCACGTGTCAACAGAGAGGATGTTATGTATAACAATGCTCTAAAATTCTACCGTTTATAAAAAGAAAAGAGATGGATTTAGGTTTAAAAGGAAAAGTGTTTATTGTCACCGGCGGTGGCTCTGGTATTGGAGAGGCAATTACCAGAGGAGTATTAGAAGAGGGTGGAAACGTATCCATAGTTGCAAGGAAACCTATTGAAGAACCGTTTTTAAAAGAATTTATTAATCAGCATTCTACTCGTTGCCTTTTTATTGCAACTGAGTTGACTGATATGGCGGCCTGTAAAAATGCCATCGAACAAACGATTTCAAGATTTGGCAAGATTGATTGCTTAGTTAACAACGCCGGAAAAAACGATGGCGTCGGTTTAGAAGGTGGAAATCCGGAGGCTTTTGAGGAATCACTTAGTAGCAACCTCACACATTATTACGCAATGGCTCATTATGCCCTCCCCTATCTAAAGGAAGCTGTTGGTAACATCATTAATATATCTTCTAAAGCGGCGATAACTGGCCAGGGCAATACCTCTGGGTATGTGGCCGCCAAAGGGGCACAGCTGGCATTGACACGCGAATGGGCGGTGGAGTTGATAAAATACAACATTAGGGTAAATGCAATTATACCAGCTGAAGTTTACACACCTCTTTATGATAGTTGGATTCAAACTTTTGAAAATCCACAGGAAAAACTGCGGTCCATTACAGACAAGATTCCGTTAGGAAAACGTTTTACAACATCTGAAGAGATAGCAAATATGGCATTGTTTCTAAGCTCTACAAGAGCCGCTCATATTACTGGCCAGCATTTGTTTGTAGATGGAGGATATACACATTTAGATAGAGTTATTTAATATATTACTACCGTGAAGAAGATTTTAAAAGTAAATGCCAATGATGATATGATTGTTGCGTTGGCAGATTTAGAGGCAGGCGAAACCGTAAACTGGGATGGCGAAGAATACATCATTCAAGAGAAAATTCCTGCAAAACATAAATTTGCAGTTAAGGATTTTGAAATAAATTCCTTATTGAAAATGTATGGCGTGGTGGTGGGTTACGCAACCAAGCTTATAAAGAGAGGTCGGCTCATCTCTACTGAAAACTTGAAACATGCATCGGCTGACTACCATGAGAAAACCCAAAGCTACCAATGGGAAGCCCCACAAAGTGTAGCTAAATACGCTAACCGTACATTTAACGGTTACCATAGACCCGATGGAAAGGTTGGAACAGCTAATCATTGGCTGTTTATACCGACAGTCTTTTGCGAAAACAGAAATCTCGATGTGATACGGGAGGCGTTGCATAACGCTTTGGGTTATAATATTTCAGACAAATACAAAGCGAAAGCTCAAAAGCTAGTAGACTTGTTTAAAAGTGGTTTATCTATTGAGGAAGCTGATTTACAATTGAAAGAGGAAGAATTGCATACCTCAAGATTGTTTCCAAACGTTGACGGAATCAAATTTCTCAACCATCAAGGAGGTTGCGGTGGCACACGTCAGGACTCTGCAACACTAAGTGTGTTGTTGGCGGCATATGCTGACCATCCCAATGTGGCAGGCGTGACTATTTTGAGTCTGGGATGTCAACATTTGCAAGTGGAGCATCTTAAAAATGATATTTATAAAAGAAATCCAAACTTTAATAAACCGCTTTTGTGTTTTGAGCAACAGCAAAGTCAGAGTGAGGAGCAGTTGCTGTCAGATGCCATCAAACAAACTTTTTTAGGATTAATTGAGATTAATAAATTTACTCGTCAACCGGCTCCTCTAACTAAGTTAACGTTAGGAGTAAAATGTGGCGGTTCTGACGGCTTCTCTGGGATATCTGCAAATCCTGCAGTAGGATATGCTGCAGATATTTTGGTTGGTCTAGGAGGTAAGGTATTATTGGCAGAATTTCCCGAACTAAACGGTGTTGAGCAGGAACTAGTAGACCGATGTGTGGATTCTCCCTCCGCTGAAAAGTTTATAAGACTTATGCGTTCGTATTCGGCGCAGGCCAAGTCTGTAGGTTCAGGCTTCGATATGAACCCCTCCCCCGGAAATATAAAAGATGGATTAATCACTGATGCTATAAAGTCAGCAGGTGCAGCAAAAAAAGGAGGTACCGCCCCTGTTTCTGATGTTTTAGATTACACTGAGCCTGCACTAAAGCCTGGCCTTAGCCTTGTATGCACACCCGGAAATGACGTAGAAGCAACCACTGGCAAAGCAGCTGCAGGTGCAAATCTTATATTATTTACCACAGGCCTTGGTACCCCTACCGGGAATCCAATATGTCCAGTTATAAAAATATCTACCAATACCGCGCTGGCGCAACGAATGGCTGACATCATTGATCTTGACACAGGAGGCATTATTCGAGGTGAATCTAGTATTGAGGAAATGGGCGAAAGAATATTAGATTTCTGCATTGCAGTAGCAAGTGGAGAAATCCTTGCTAAGTCAGTAAAACTTGGTCAGGACGACTTTATCCCTTGGAAACGAGGAATTTCATTATAGGTCGTGCAATTTCTAAACTTTTCTTTTGGTGGATAAGGCAAAAGCGATCAACAAATACTATCTAGAACAATCCTATCCTATAAGTTTTGTAGGGTGAACGAATAACCTTACTTTTGAATTTACATCAAGAGTTTTAATCCACAATCGTTCTTAAATCAGATAAACCTATAAATATGAAAGGTCCCGTTTCTCAGTTTATTGAAAAACATTATAAACATTTTAATGCCGCAGCATTGGTCGATGCTGCAAAGGGCTACGAAACTCAATTGCTTGACAATGGCAAAATGATGGTCACCCTTGCTGGGGCAATGAGTACTGCTGAGCTTGGAAAATCATTGGCTGAGATGATCCGCCAGGACAAGGTAAGTATCATCTCATGCACTGGCGCCAACCTTGAAGAGGATGTAATGAATCTTGTTGCACACTCTCACTATAAAAGGGTACCAAATTATAGAGATCTAAGTCCTCAAGATGAATGGGATTTACTGGAAAATCATTACAACCGTGTGACTGATACTTGTATACCGGAAGAGGAAGCTTTTAGAAGATTGCAGAAGCATATACATAAACTTTGGAAAGATGCTGATGACAGTGGAGAAAGATATTTTCCTCACGAATATATGTACCGTATGATTAAATCAGGTGTTTTGGAACAGTATTATGAAATCGATCCAAAAGATAGTTGGGTCATTGCCGCAGCGGAGAAAAACTTACCAATGGTAGTTCCTGGTTGGGAGGATTCTACGATGGGAAATATCTTTGCTTCCTACTGTTTTAAAGGAGAAATAAAGCCTAGCACGATGAAAAGTGGTATTGAATATATGAGTTACCTCGCCACTTGGTATATAGAAAATTCAGGTGGAAAAGGTATTGGCTTCTTTCAAATCGGTGGCGGTATCGCCGGCGATTTTCCTATTTGTGTGGTGCCAATGTTGTACCAGGACATGGAAATGGAAAACATTCCATTTTGGTCATATTTCTGTCAGATATCAGATTCAACTACCAGCTATGGCTCCTACTCGGGAGCAGTACCAAATGAAAAAATCACTTGGGGTAAATTGGATATCACCACTCCTAAGTTTATCGTAGAGTCTGATGCCACCATTGTTGCTCCATTGATGTTCGCATGGATCTTGGGTTGGTAAACCCTCATTTGAATTTCTTGTAAAAGAGGCAGCAAAATTTTGCTGCCTCTTTTTTGTTATTAGCCCTTTCAAGAGATTCTTTTAGTTCTATTTTAGACTTAGTACCTTTTTGGCCGTGGCAAGGCGACCTGCAATGATACCGGTGTTAGGACAAAGAATAAAGGTCCTTCAGCGAATTTCGTATTTATTAATAGATTGTCATGATTAGCCCAGCCAAGGTTGATTTCACTTGATATTAAAGGCAAATTTACAAATGAACTAACATCATCTAGTCTCGGAATATTGTTAAAGATTCAGAGAAATTGCAAAAGCAACTGTGTTAGAACTTTGTTTGTAAAACCGACTTAGGAGCATATCCCAAATATATCGGTTAATAGTCAATTGTTATTCGAGTAACATATATTAGAAACTAATCTGACGGCGGTATAAGAAAAGGGGTAAGGCTTCCACCCTACCCCTTTTTAAAGCTCTCCAGTCCTATCGAGAAACTCTAAACTTGTCTTTCTTAATTACCCTGCCTTCTTGGGTTATAGTATAAAGGTATATACCAATGGGCAAATCATAGGTAGAAAAGCTTGACGTACCATTATTCAATCCCTCAAACTTTTTAACAAGCATTCCTGATAAATCATAGATGTTAAAATCTACCAACTGTTCTGCATTCTCAACGATAAGAGAACCATTCTGATCGAGAGGGTTTGGGAATATGTTAGTTAGTACTTCTTTCTCAGCTCCTACTATTATTGACCCATCTTCCTTAACCGTTATCCAAATCTGAGAAGAATCTTGGCAGATTGGCTGAGGTGCCTGAATGTCGAAATGCCTAATATCGGTATCTAGTTTTTCATACGATTTCACAACCAGCTTCACTAAGTATTTACCCGGCTTGTAGGTGTGGCTTACGTTCTTATAATATGTTATCGCATCACTCCCATCGCCATATGTCCAATTAAATTGACTTACATAGCGATTGTTTGGCAGGTAGCAACCACCCGGAAGGATTCCCTTATTTGGCACATCTGCCATCGCCGGGGTACCGCAGAACCAAGGACCCGGGGTAGCGCAGAACAAAGGATACGAATCATTAAATACAACATTAAAAGGCTTATCTGAATAAGCAATAAAAGACGCATCACATTTAACAGGCTCCCATGTATAGATATCCTCAATTACTACCCAATATGTGTAGGTTTCCCTGCACACTTCCTTCACACACATGTTTACGCCATATTTTATTGAATTGTCAATAGTTATCATATCGCAACCTAAACCGTTATTAGGCTTTTGCCAAAGCAACGCTGATTGATCAAAAATCACTTTGGTTACCGACACAAGATATTGACCGGGCTTTGAATATTGATGCTTCACAAGGTTACCAGTTGTATCTGTCCCATCACCAAAACTCCAGTAGTAGTGAGTAATAATTTCCGGACGATAATCAGCAGTGGTGATAATTGCATCATAGCCTTTAATCACATTGCCTTCCTGCGTAATTTGTATATCTGCACTGCATCTTGTTGTTGGAAGTGGGTCAGTTATTTCCACCCACATTGTATAGCTACCTCTACATAGCTCCTGATAATAGCAGGGAATCTCAGCATTTAAGGTACTATCATAAAAAAACCCTTTACATACCAATGCCTCCTTTCCTGGCGTTTGATAGGAAGCGGTATTAAGGGTCACTAAATATTTACCAGGTCCTTTATATTTGTGGGTTCCTGCCCAAGAGGTAGAAGAGGTCCCGTCGCCGAATGTCCAGTAAGTCAAATCCACTCTTGTTGTCAATTCCATGGTATGGATTCTACCATCGGAATAGGAAATAACCCTTCCTTTAGTGTCTACACGCGGTTTGATACCACACTGCGTATGACTTGAGGTATCAACTGTGGGGTCTTTAATTTCTACCCATTTTGTATACACCTCTCTGCAAAGTTCTTTTCTATAACACGGTATTTTAATGGTTAAGCCACCTGCGGTAAGCGCCCCTGTACATGTTTTAGAAAGAGAATCATTGGTGGTAGACATGCTAACCTTTGTAAGCGTAATTAGATATTTACCGGCCTTCGAAAAGGTATGACTCGGGAAGGTTTCGACAGCATTCGTACCATCGCCAAAATTCCAAAAATAGTAATTTTCGACACCCGGCTGATACCTTTTATTATATGCATATAAATCATAAGGCTTGGCAACATATCCATCCACAGTTACCTGTAAGTCAGCGAGGCAATTGCTTGCGGGCTCCCCTATCTCATCTACTTTGATTACTTCCGAAGAACGATCTTTGCACACGGCTTCACCTTTTTCATCATACTTCACAATTGTCAAACTAACGCTATATTCTCCCGCTTCTGCATACGTGTGTTTCACTACCTCACCTTCTGCCGACTGACCATCTCCAAAACTCCAAAAGCTTTTATGGTCTCCACCTTCTGAAACATCTTGGAATTTAAATTCATTGGCCTGCCCAGCATAGGTTTTAAAAAGGGATCTACAAACTGGAGCAGTGGACGGCATTTCTATTTGTATCACCCTAGTTTCGCTGTTGTTGCAAACTACTTGCAATGATGGACCATCTCCATAGGGAACATAAGGACTGTAAATATTAAGTGTTACTTTATATTCTCCGGATTTGAAATAGTGGTGACTGATGGGATTTCCTTGTCCTGTTTGTCCATCCCCAAAATCCCAAAAATAATCTTTGTAGGAGGGGTAGTCAGCTTTGAAAGTAGCTAGTACATGATCAGCCACGAGACAGTTGTAACCAACAGGACAAATAACCGACTCTTTTTGGATTGAAAAGCCAGCGGTACACAGGGGAGCCGGTTCTGGCGATTTTTTTTCTTGAGCATTTGCCAAGTTACCCCATCCCTGTAAAGCAAAGATGAAAAAAGCTATGAGCCTATAGCCTATTTTTGAGTTTGTGAAAAAGGTTGTCGTCATAATAATATAGTTTAATGAAAGATTATTAAATATTTGACATAAGACAGCCAGAATTTGAAAGGTTGCCTAGAGAAAATGTAAAAATTTTGATAATCGCAACAAATTTTAATAAAAAGCCAGAAATTGAGAGCAGTGCCTTATATAGCTTATCTGTAGGGCGCCATGCCTCCTGTTCGTGGCTTTCGTATAGCCCTATTAAAACATCCATTTCTTATGATAGACAAACAGGCTTTCAATTAGATATTGTAACCTATTTTTTCTATATTAGACAGCCTTTTTATTAAAAAAACCATAATCAACATCTATTTAATTATATTTATTGTTTATAAAGGACTAACCTCGTTCTTATCCACCTAATCAAAAAAAATCAAATGTCGCCTATTTTAAGAATTCTGTTATCGACAATTTTACTTTGTCAACTAATCGTCCCACCCCTTTCTCTTCAAGCTAAGGATATCTTCATAGCAGTTGAAGCGTCTGGAACTCAAAACGGAACAAAAGAAAATCCATATGTGGACTTTTCCTTGGCGCTTGCAGAAGTAAAGCCTGGGGATAATATTCTTATAAGGGGAGGCACCTATTCTTTAAATAGTCCATTGAGGATAACCATTAATGGCTCAGCTGGACTTCCTGTAACAATTTCAGGCTATAATAATGAAAAAGTGGTTTTTGATTTTTCAAAATATGTTGTACCTAAAGGGCAGGAGGGTGTAAATGGTCCCCCATATCCCCATGACTTCGGGGCTATTACTATTCTTAACTCCAAGTATGTGACGGTTAAAAACCTGAGCGTGGTTCGTTCAAAATGCGCAGGAATTCAGGCACGGGGATCTTCTTTTGTTAAAATACAGAACTGTATAACACATGACACTTATTCTAGTGGGGTTAGCGCTTGGGATTCCGATAGTATTTTGATAGAGGGAAATGACGTCTCATTGGCCTGTAACTTAGGTCCACATGAGGCAATTACAGTTTCTAGATCGAAAAATTTTAATGTAATAAATAACACCGTG
>DASVUU010000633.1:0-4572 GCA_036386935.1 Cytophagaceae bacterium
CTCTTGAAGCCAAAAAATTATTAAATCCTGTGGCGTCACTCTAGGGAAATCCAGTTAGCGGTATCCCTACGTAAATGAGTTAAATTATTCTATGTATAAATTTAAAGCCCATTCGATTTTAAAACCCAGGTTTACTATCAAAGGAACCTGTGTTGTTTTGCAAATACTTAAAAATGCCATTTAGTTTCATCAAAATATCGATTACATTATTTCTCTACCTGACCGTTTTGTTGCGGCCAGCGCTGCCCTTTGTTTGTCATGAAATGAAGGTAAAAAAAGAAATAAGTTCACCAAAACACTCTTGGCTAGTACAGCAATTATTGAAGCAATCACAAAAGGAAAAAGATAAAATACCAAGTTCAAAAATACAATTGGAAGAAATATCGTTGTTCCATGCAATGCCTGACAAGATAAATTTCAGCGTATTAAAAACTACATCTAAATATTATAATTCGGATCCCAATTGGATAAAATCAAATTATGATCTTTCATTTTTTCAGCCTCCAGAGCTCACTTAATTCAATGTCTTGCATGAATCTTTGCAGACATACTCCCCTGTCATAAAACCTCTTGTCATTCTTAATTTGTGCCATGTTTAGTGGTTTTTACATAAGCTACAAATAAGCGACTCAGAGATAAACAATTCATTCCTGCGTTTCGAAAAATGAAAGGCAGGAATGAATAAAATTAATTCAATTAATTCAGCAGAAACATTATCATATATGATAAAATACTATGCATTTTTAAATACAAATACGATCATGAATAAAATTTTATTGCTCAGTCTTATACTTTTTACAACCTTGGTGGCAAGTGCCCACAGCACATTGAAAGGAAAAGTGACAAATAAAAAGTCTGGAGAGCCTATCGCAAATATGTTAATTCAAATAGAAGAATCTAATATTTCTTCGCTTACAGGCACCGATGGGCGATATGAGTTAAGAGGCCTCGCAGCTGGCACCTATAACTTGAGAATTTCATCCATTGGATATAAGTCGCTTCATGAAACACTTACCATTGCAGATAACGTAACAGATAACCGTGATTTTATTGTGGATGAGAACCCTGTAGAATTATCGGAAGTCACTATTACCTCAAGGAAAGAAACGAGCATTAATACCATAAGTGCCATAGACTTTAAGACTAGGCCTTACAATACGACTCAAGACCTTTTGAGACTTGTCCCAGGGCTGTTCATTGCGCAACATGCAGGTGGTGGAAAAGCCGAACAAATATTTCTTAGAGGCTTTGATATCGACCACGGAACAGACATTGCTCTAAATGTTGATGGCATCCCTGTTAATATGGTCTCTCATGCCCATGGGCAGGGCTACTCCGACTTACACTTTGTTATTCCGGAAACGGTAGAAAAAATAAATTTCACGAAAGGGCCATATGATGCCAGGAATGGTGACTTCAATACAGCAGGCGCTGTGGGCTTTCAAACAAAAAACTATCTGAGAAATAACATGGTAAAATTCGAAGCTGGTCGGTTCAATACCTATCGGGGGGTTGGCATGTTCAACTTGTTGAACAATAATGATTCTACCAATAGAAATCACTCGGCTTACGTCGCTACCGAATATTTCCAATCAAGGGGCTTCTTTAACTCATCTCAGAATTTTAATAGGGTAAATATTTTTGCTAAGTACACTACCGACCTCAATGCTACAACCAACTTGATGGCCTCAGCATCTGCCTTTACAAGCGGATGGGATGCTTCAGGTCAAATTCCCGAAAGAGCAGTTTCCGCAGGCCTGATAAATAGATTTGGAAGTATAGACAATACAGAAGGTGGTGCAACCTCACGGTACAATGCTAATCTTATCCTGACTAAAACTCTGGAAAATGATGCCATCATTAAGAACCAAATTTTCTACACATACTATAAATTCAATCTTTTTTCAAACTTTACGTTTTTCAATGCTGACTCGGTCAATGGAGACCAGATACAACAATACGAAGGACGTCATATACTTGGCTATAATGGCTCCTATGTTAAAACCTATTACATCGGTTCCATTGGCATGAAAACTACAGCTGGAATAGGTTTGCGCGATGACAGGATTGGAGAGATAGGACTGGATAGAACTCTGAGGCGATCACGTTTGAGCACCATTAGAAGAGGTAATGTTGACGAAACAAACTTTAACGCCTACTTGGAAGAATCTTTTCTACTATCCCCCTTGTTGTCTATAACGGTTGGAGTAAGATTAGACCATTTCAGATTCAGATATCAGAGCGCGCTAACAGATACCTTGGCTCAGCCGGTGGGAAAAACTATAGCAAATCCTAAATTCAATCTATACTTCACTCCTGCTACCAATGTACAATTATATATTAGCAGCGGTACGGGCTTCCACTCTAATGATGCCAGGGTTGCTGCAACCCAACCAGGTCTGAATACTTTACCAAAAGCTTATGGTGCTGACCTTGGAACAAATCTCAAGATTAAGCAAAGGCTATTTGTCAATGCTGCTCTTTGGTATTTACAATTAGAAAGTGAGTTTGTGTATGTGGGCGATGAGGGTGTAATTGAGCCAAGCGGAAGAAGCAGAAGATATGGGGCAGATTTCAGTGCGCGGTACCAACTTTACAGATCGCTGTACGCCGATTTTGATTTGACCTATAGCCATCCAAGGTTCTTAGACGAGGAAGACGGAAATAATCTCGTTCCGCTGGCACCCGTCATTACGAATACCGGAGGATTAAGTCTACGTCCTTTGAAGGGAATAAATGCAGGACTAAGATACAGATACCTTGCAGATAGGCCTGCTATAGAAGACAACTCTATTGTAGCTAAAGGATACTTCATTATGGATGCGGTGCTGAATTACTCCACGCCGAAATATCAAGTTGGCCTAACAGCTGAAAATATTTTAAACAGAGAATGGAATGAAGCACAATTTGCTACCGAATCAAAGCTGAGAAATGAAACTGAGCCAGTAACCGAAATCCACTTTACGCCTGGGACGCCCTTTTTTATTAAGGGGACGCTGACTTATTTCTTTTAAATCAGCAAGCTTTCTACTGGATGCCGAATATAGATTCCATAAATGTCATCCAGTAGGGACCTTGTTGCTTGAAAAAACTTCAAAGGCGATCTATTGGCAACCATACTTACAACGGCCAGATTAAACTTGCAATTCCAGAATGCCCGCGGGCTTAGCAGTGCATTCAATAAATTTTTTACTCATTAAACTAACAAGCTTCCTCCTGAATAACACAGGAATAAAAAACCTTACAAACAAAGAAACGCCCAGCGCTACATCAGGCCCAGGCGTTTTTAATCAATTTAAATTTTAAAATCTACTTTCTAAACACCTTACTAGAATACTTCTTTCCATTAACATCAACGGTTACGACAAAAGCCTTATCAGCTTGACTTACATCTGACAAGTCAAGGACAACTTCCTTATCGCCTTTTTCAATGTTTTGAGTCGATAACGCTTTTACAACTCTGCCAGTCATATCAAGCATAGAAATATTAACTATTGCACTTTCATGTAAACTAAACCTTACTTTCACCTCATTTTCGAATAAGCTTGGGAACACTGCTACAACATTGTTATTTGCCTCTTCTGATGAATAATCCATTGCTTCTTCTCTTAATGAACCATCACCTAAATTCTCCTTCCTAGCTATAACAATTGTAGCTGCAGCATTGAAGGAAACCGAAGTGCCAGAGGCATCTGTTTGGCTTGAATTTGTAGAAGAAGGATGTTGGATCGATAAGAACATGAATTTTTTATCTGGAGAAAAAGTAATTCCTGTAGACTCAGCACCAGATGGTGTCGTTGCAAACAGCTCTACTCTTGGCGAGGTTTGAGTATGCGAAGGCCTTACTACCCATATATGACCTCTACCTCCATCTTGTAATACCCAAAGATTTCCATCGCCATCAAAAGCCAGGTTGTCATTCCCTATACCCCAATCCTCTGACACTGAACCGGAGCCATAGTTGATCGCATAGCTTTGACCACCCACAAATGTTTGAAAAGACGAAAGACCGCTTCCATTGTCTGTAAACCTATAAACACGGCCATTCCCTTTTGAAGTAAAATATACTTGCCCGTTAGACGCTATTTCCAGGTCTTCTACCCCATTGAATTGAGTAGCGCCTAGATTAGTCGCTAAAGAATATGTATTATTTCTATCACTCTTGGTTGTATTAGGAACTTGCACCCATGAACCAGTGGTAGTAGTTGGCTCTCCACTTGACAACGCAGCACTCAATTTCAACACATACAATGTGCCCGCGCTCAAATTGTCAGTGGTATTTGCAACAAATTTGTAAACCGCTCCATCCGGGGAATCTTCGCCAAAATAGGCTGTCTTTCGATCGGAAGCGAGAACGATATTCTCGTGACTCATTCTACCTAGCGCCCAAAGCTTTTCACTTTTTCCATTACCATATTGCCTCACTGTTCTGGTTGCAGGATCAATCTCTACATGCCATCCAGTGTCGGTATATCCGTCGCCGTTCACATCTCCTGTAGTTCGAGTCTCTTCACATGTAATGATTGTGCCCCATGGTGTAACACCCCCAGAGCAGTTTCTTTCAGTCTTCAC
>DASVUU010000634.1:0-5318 GCA_036386935.1 Cytophagaceae bacterium
CGGCAAGATTTTTCACATAATCATCATCAACAAGCACAGGCAAACAAGCCCATAAGTCAATATTCAGCTCATTACAGATATCTATTTGTACCTCCCAGGGTGAACCCCTCATTCTTCCTGTGGCGCCATTGTGTCCAGGAACATTATTTTCATTTGCTCCATTTGATTTATCGAAAGCCCATATCTCCTGGTTGGCTAATCTACCAGGACCTGTTTGCCATATATTGATATGACAGGGCGCATTCTTACTGAGCCTTTTAGCCCACGTTTGGTCCGAATTCGCATTGACACCCATAATAAAGGACATTCTTGTAGATCTCCAGCCTGCTGATTTTACATGCTGGACATAGTCGTCTGTCAGCAACCTGGGATCATCATAATCAAAACCAGGCCTTACAATTTGAACATCTTCAATATGGCCGTAAAAAGAAAATTGGATACCATTTGTGCCCTCACCATTTACAGGATAGTTATTTACGACCCTAATATCAGCGGTAACATAGTTACCTACTTGGGTAATATTTTGATAGAAGCAATTTTCCCAAAAAGCGAGACCCGGATGAGTCAGCTGACTGATTAGCCCTTTGAACTTAAATTTAATTACATCGTTCTTTTGAATCAGTGGAGTTATAGCAGCAGGATAGAATCTAATAGCATGAGCTTTACCCTCAATTGGCCAACCGTCGTCTCCTATACTCACAGTGCTTTCTTCCTTAAAATATGCCCCATATTTATCATTCCCTCCAGCCTGGCGCCATAGGTTTATAAATTGCGCATCCATCAAAGCTCCCATTTGTGGAGTAGGCGCATTGATTATGGGATTGTCACATTGGGCGGGACAATATGTAAATGCCATCCAAGTCAATAAAAAAGACATCAGAATTTTGGCCTGGCGATAGTTTTGTAAACTGTTATATCCGTTCATGCTTCGGTGACATTTAAATGTAGTTGGTACGCGCGATTCTGATTTCAATCAGACTTAATAGCAGAATGGAATATTTGAATAATCCTATCTAATATTATATAAGTCTAAATTAGAAAGAAAAAATTTGAATTGCAATAGAAAAAATGTCGTAAAATACTGATTATTAATGTTTTAAATAAAAAAAATTACACAATGATTGCATTTGTAAATTCTGATAAAAGACTGATAAACAGCGGACTAAAAATCTTAAAAAAATCTAAAAATTACACCTCCGTATCATTAAAAAATTAGACCTGTACAATCTGTAAATTTTAAAAAGTTACTACACACTGTTGGTATTACGTATTCTGAAATTTTGTCCAGCGGAAGCCAGAGCAATAGAAAGATATTCCACTAAGGAAAATGCAGTGCCTATTTGTATATGATTTGACAAGGTTCCGTCCGTCTCATAATTGGAAAATAGAAAAACAGTATGACATCGTTTCGCACAGATTTCTAATCCCGCAAACTATGAAGATCTGAAATTTATTTATCAAGCATTTTCCGTCGACTAGGTTTGAATATGATAGTCTTTAAAGCAAGTGGGCTGAATTTTAATTTATCTATACTACCGGGAGAATAGTAAGTGTAAGCGACGAAATCGTGAGGCCAGGAATAGGCATTATATACAATTGATATTCTTTTACACGCTGACTAATCAGTTACTCGCTTAGAGACTATATATGTCTAGGAATGCCTTTTTGCCAGTGTACTTCCTGTATAGTAGGATTAGTAATGGATGCGTCTTCATTGAAAAAACGCAATAAAGCCAAGGCTACTACAGAGTTTGGACATCTTAAGCTTCAGCATTACTCTAATATTATTGAGCTTAGACCGTTATATTGACCGTTAATATTATAAAATAATCTTTTGACTCTTTGGAATATTGATCACGGTTAATTTCTGATGATTGTAATTAATGGCGTTGAATGAAAAGCAATTTCTGACAGACATAATAAAAAATCATCCTGATTGAATGTTCGAATCTTGCACCATTGCCTGAGATTTATGATGGCCTCTGTTATTATTCCCATAGCCAAGGATAACTTACAAATGATCAGGTAAAATTTTAAATCGGGAAACTCATTCCGACCTATGTAAATGCTATTTGTCAGAGTAACCTCGCGGCGCAGCAGTAATGCTATTACTCGTTCTTGTTGGATTCGATCAGTTGTAGCATGTAACCATTGAGGTTAGCAAGATTCTTTCCTATTGTAGAAAAAAAATGAATGTCTGATTGCTCGACTTTTGTAAGTGCTGCCTGTAATAATTTTTTCCCATTAGGTGTCAATGTGACAATTTTAGCTCTTGTATCCGTGCCGTGCTCCTGTCGGGTAATCAGTTTCTTCGTCTGCAATGTCCGCAATACTTTCGATACCATCATTCTGTCAAAGTTATTCAGATTAGCAATATCAACTTGAGTCACGTTTTGGCTTTGGTTGGTCAGCCAGGCGGTGGAAGCCAATAAAATAAATTGAGTAAGTGTCAAATCCAGCGGGTCCAACACTTTTTTTTGCTTGCGCTGCCAAAGCAGGGTTAGTTGACCAAGTAAAAAGCCCGGGCTTTTTTCCGGGCTATTCGAAATAAATTCTATTTTTTCAGACATACTCTTTCATTAACATTTTCGACGAAATTAGTTCAAAATCGCGTCTCTTGATTTCAAAAAATCCAAATCGAAATGGGTATCCCCAACTTTTTTTTATTTTGAATAAACTCTAACTCATCTATCATCGGTAAAATAGAAACATCTTCGCTTTTATAAAACTCAATATTCCGCCGAAATGGGCAAAATTCGGCGGTCATTTGAAAGGGATAAACCTCATCGTCTTTCACTATTCCGACGGCGGTAAACTCCTGACATTTCTCTGGTTTTCCGAAATGTTGTTTGCCAGAATAGTAAATTACAAAATCTCCTTTTCTCATTCTTCTCAAAGGCGAGGCTTTCCCGTGGCACGCTTGCGCAATACCTTCTGCGATGCCTGTTTTGACATGGTCTTTGGATGCTACAATTATCCAAAATTTTCTTTCTCTGGCTTCCATGTTGTCACTTGTTTGGTTGCATAAAGGTTAGAACGTAGCCATCAGGGTCTTTTACGATTATCGTTTTCCCAAACGGCGTCTGGTTGATTCCGCCTAGAATCGAAATGTCCTTTCCTTCAAATTCAGCCTTTAGCTCTTCAATAGCTCCGTCAATGGCAAACCAAAGGGAGTTACCAATTCCTAATTCCTTGCCGTCGATATTTCCGACGGGTTTTCTGATGGCAAAGCTTGCTTCGCCTTTGTTGTATCTAAAAACAACAGCTGCTGGATTGCTCATTTCCAATGGTTCAAAGCCCAATTTTTTTGTGTAGAACTCTTTCGATGCTTCCAAATCTCTCACTTGAAGGGATGCAAATTCTAATCGTCTCATTGCTTTAAAATTTAATTGCTTTAGTTATATAATTTATAGTCGTAGGTTGGAGAATATTTTTCCAATGCCATGGCCTGTGTAAGGTGTTCGCGTGGCCTTTCAATGCAGGATCTTCGATCCAACTAGAGAAAAAATAGCATGATGTTATTTTAAATGTGTCCAAACTTCGCTGTAAGTCACTGGTTTAATCTCTTTGGCAATTGACGCTGCTTCTTTCATATGCACTTGGGCTTCTTCATTTTTCAGCATACTCAGAAAGTCGGCTAAAGATGCCCATTGTGCATAGTTAGTGATGGTCTTTTTGTCGTCACTAATGTGAAGGTTGGCAGAAATATATCCTGGAATTTTACACATAGTCGTTTCTGTTGCTTGCATTAGCAGCTTAAATAAGTCTAAGTGCTTTTCAGATTCCACTGTGAAAACATTAATAAGGGTGCAGATTTTTTTACTGCTGTCAATTGTTGTCATAAGATTTACCGAATGTTTTATGATTACTAAGAGAATTGTTTGTTGTCACAAATATAGTATACATGACAACAATATCCAAATGTTTATTGTAATTTGAGTCGCAAAAGGAATATTGGTTTTTCGGAGAGGTCGGAAAGCAGATGGGATGGTTTACATGACTACCTATGCAAATAGTATCATTTAATTCACCCCATGGCGGTGCAGTGCATTTTGCAAAGACGTCTGTATAATCTAGCATTATACACCGAACTTACTAATGTAGAATGGTGGTAATCAAAAAAATGTTTAGCGCTGATCCTATAAATAAATACCTGTGTTCCATTAAAAATTAATGCGAGGTAGGAAAACTCAGACGTGACTTACCAGGGCAGGTCCAGAAAAATCAGATCAATTATGTCTATGTGATCTAAGATGCCAAAAGTCGTACTTTATAACAAATTGCAGCTGAATAGCGGGTTTAACTTTACTACTTGCTGATAATAAGTTTAGTTGATGCACTATGTTCTCGAGAGCTTATTTTCACAACGTAAAACCCTGCTTCAAGTTGTTCCACTTTGATAACAGCTTCATTGGGTTTTGCCTTATATACAATTTGTCCGTTCAAATTGATAATTTCTACTTCGTCGATTTGGTTTCCGCCAGTAATGAAGATTTCACCATTATTTGACGGATTTGGGAAAACCGATATTTTTTCAATTTCGTGTAGTCTTTCCGCTCCTGTTTCTCTACCACAAGGAGAATTTACCTTAACAGGGATTGACGAATCATCGAGGGTGCCGTTACCGAACTGCCCAGTGGTATTTGATCCGAAAGCCCAGGTAGTTCCATCGTGTCCCTTAACAATACTATATTTAAAGCCTGCTACAACTTCAACTGCTCTGGTGACACCTACTACTTTTACCGGTGAATATCTATCTATTTCTGTCCCGTCACCAAGCCCCCCATTTCCGTTATATCCCCACGACCATATTGTAGAATCAGTTTTTATTGCTAGAGTATGGTGAGCACCTGCTGCAATGGCTGTGATTCCAGACAAATTCATAACCTTAACAGGCGTATAAGTAAAGGTCTTGGCACCATTACCAAGTTGTCCTTCATTATTCGCCCCCCATGCCCAAACTGTTCCATCACTTTTAAGCGCAAGGGAAAATGTATTTCCGGCTGCGATCGCAATAACTCCTGATAGACCGCCTATCTGGGCAGGAAGATTGGTAGATACGTCTTTTCCATTAGCTAATCCATAGCCCCAAGCCCAAACAGTAGAATCATCTCTTAATGCAAGAGAATGATAATTGCCGGAAGCAATAGCAATCACACCCGTAAGACTTTTTGTTTGTATGGGCACAAGGCTCTTTACGCCGTCACCAGTTCCTAGCTGCCCAAATCCGTTATCTCCCCAGCCCCATACCGTTTTGTCACTTCTAAGCGCAAGGGAATGCCATGTTCCACCTGCGATGGCAGTAATGCGCTTAAGAT
>DASVUU010000635.1:0-6917 GCA_036386935.1 Cytophagaceae bacterium
ATCATATTGAGTTTAGTAGAGGTTTAATTCATTAGATTTTAGTTTGTATAATATTCGTAGTTGGAATAGAGTAAAGGTTTGTCTCGTTGAAAAAATGTATTGGCGACTTTCTGTCGTTATTCATTATCGATGCTTTCAATCGACTGCACTGTTTCCTTCCATCACAAAATCCTCCATAAAATAGCCGTTACCAATTGGTATGTTTTCTTCTCTTATTATTTTGAAATTCATTCTTTCATAAAACCGAACGGCTGGATTATTTCGGTTGACGTTTATTGTGATGGTGTCGCAGCCCTGTCTTTCGCTTAGTTCTTTTATGTATTCAATCAGTTGTTTCCCGGTTCCCTTGCCTTGTTGCGTAGGTAAAATATAGAGTTTATGAATTTTGCACGTGCCTGGTTTTTTATAGTGTATTTGATATGAAGCGTATCCCACATAGTTTAAACCCTCTTTTGCGAGAAGAAATTTATGGCCCCGTATTTCTACCTGATCCTTTAAAGAAGTTAGGCTGTACATCATTTCGAGCATATAGCCCATTTGTTCTTCTGAAAGAATGGACCTAAACGTTATGGGCCATATCTGGTAGGCCAATTGCTGAACCTGTATGAGGTCCTCCGCGTTCGCAGGTGCTATTTTAATCATGGTTTCTTTGCTGTAATTAATAAAAAAGTGATTCTAACCAATTGCCTAATAATTGATCGTTACCTTTTTTAGTTTTCCTTTGAAGTCAAACGGTACGGCATACTTGTCGGAAACAGCGAAGCGTAGGTCACGCCCTACATCTGTGCCATCACTTCTGTTGTTGGCACTTATAGCCAATTGTCCTTTGATCAGCTTTCTTTCGGCGACAGATTTCCCATTGATCAAGATGCTTTCAGCGCCCAAGATTCCTTCCTTGCTTCCATTCAGGTCATACTCAAAGCCTATTGTCGTCCTTCCCAAAGGCAGTGGTGCATCTGCCACCAAGTGATTGAGCTGACCGTTTGCCTTGTGGGCTAGGTGTAATTTTCCTTCTTTGAGGAATAAACTGATTCCTGACTTTTCACCCCCTACTGCGAATAACACACCTTCTTCCTTGCCCGTCAACTCTACATCCGCAACAACTGAGAAGGAGCGTCCATCATACAAAGGGCTGCTCACACCTGTGAGATGCTCTACACCAGGATACAATACCACCGTTTTAGATTTCCCAAACACCGTCCTGCCAGCTGGCATATCATGCGCAGTGAAATCTTTTAAAGGGAAAACATTGTACTTTCTTGCTTCTTCATCAAATAGCCCCTGAAGTTCTTTCAATTTGTCAGGATACTTTGCAGCGAGGTTGTTCCTTTCATTAAAATCATCAGTCAGATTATACAACTCCCAAACGTCTTTGCTGAAGTCTATGGTAGCGCCTGTCGGGTCTGCGCCCTTGCCAATGTCTATACTTTCACCGATATCATGATTGGCACTGGCCTTCCAGCCGTCTTTATAAATAGCTCTCGAGCCTGCTATTTCATAATACTGTACTATATGGCGATTAGGTGCTTTCGCATTGTCTATGGCGTATGCAAGGCTAGTACCTTCTACCGGCGCTTGTTTGTACCCACTAATTACCTCAGGGTAGTTGGCCTTCGCTATCTCTAAAGTAGTTGGAAGTACATCGATCACGTGGCCATACTGGTGGCGGATGCCGCCTTTTCCTTTGATATTTTTAGGATAAAATAAGATCATAGGATTTCTCGTGCCGCCTTCTTTGTTGGCGTGTGTCTTCCAATACCTGAATGGAGTATTGGCTGCCGCTGCCCATCCAATGGGATAATCAAAAATTTCGTTTTCAATATCTGCACTTAAGATAGCGTCTAGCTTTGCCTCACCTTCAAGACGGTTGGTAGGCCCGCTGAGAGAACCTTCTACGCCGCCTCCCTTACTTGCGCCGTTATCGCCCAGCATTACCACAATCAATGTATTATCAAGCTGGTCGATTTGTTCCAGGTAATCTACAATACGGCCAATTTCATAGTCTGTAAAAGTGTAAAATCCAGCATATACTTCCATAAAACGTGCATAGGCTTTTTTCTCTTTCTCCGAAAGCGTTTTCCAGTCTTTTACGCCAGGGTTACGCTCTGGCAAAACAGCGTTCGCGGGGATGATGCCAAGTTTCTTCTGACGTTCTATTACCAGCTCACGGTATTTGTCCCAGCCTTGGTCGAACTTACCCTTGTATTTTTCTGACCATTCCCTGGCTACGTGCAAGGGAGAGTGAGTAGCGCCAGGGGCAAGGTAAAGGAAAAATGGTTTTTCCGGTGCTGCCGATTTTTGGTTAGCGATGTACTTAATCGCTTTGTCTGCCAATAATGTGTTGAGATGTTTTGTGTTGGGCTCAATGTCCAGTTTGGTTTGATCTTCCCACAACTCTGGATGCCACTGGTCTGTAGCACCAGGATGAAAACCATAAAAATGGTCGAAGCCACGGCCCGTGGGCCAGCGATTGAAAGGACCTGCCTGGGAGTTTTCGACCACAGGTGTCATGTGCCATTTGCCTAAAGCAAAGGTGTTGTAGCCATTTTCACGTAATACTTCTGCAATGGTCGCCTTCTCGAAAGGAATGCGTGTATCGTATCCCGGGAAGTCTACAGCTGCAGGTGTGAGTAAACCAATGTGTGCGGAATGAGCATTTCTCCCCGTCAACAGAGCTGCTCTTGTAGGCGAACAGATCGCTGTAGTATGGAAATTAGTAAACCGCAATCCCTGATTTGCCAACTTTTCAATGTTAGGTGTTTCTACCAATCCACCAAAGGCAGAGGTGGCGCCAAACCCTGCGTCATCAATGAGTATCCACACAATATTAGGCGCATCGGGCGCGGCCTTTTGGTTATACTCTATTTTATAAGGCGTAGATTCTTTGAGCGTATTACCAATCTTTCCCTTCCATTCTTGCTGTGGGCTGTGCTGAGCTAACGCTAAGGGCAGGCCGGCTAAAATGAAAACGGAGAAACTGGAAATTATTTTCATTTTACTTTTGGACTCCGTTCCTGTAGGCCTCGGCTTAAATTGTCTGCGACTTTTTTGTGTCTGCTTCATTAGCGTATTCAATATTGTCATTGGTGTGCTTTCTTCTTTTTAAAAATTAATTAGTTCGTTATTTGGTTTTGCTCAATCACCAAGGTGCTTACCTCACCAGTAAAAGGATGGGTGCCCGAATAAAGGTGTGTGGCAGGCGAGTTGAGATCTTTCACTACACTCACACCCAAGTCTACGCTTATATCTATTGAGATATTGGGGCTTTAAATTTGCTCTGTAGTCTAATCATTAGGCGGAAAGCCTACTGATTTAAGCCCCTCAAAACCACCTACGTTATAAACCTGTTTAAACCCTAATGCCCTCATGGTATCTAGTGCCTTACCACTTCTGTTGCCGCTACGGCAATACAAGTAGACAGGCCGGTCTTTGGGAAGTCCACTTATCACTGAGCTAAAGTCCTTCTTTTGATAGTCAATATTTCTTGAATACTTCAGATGGCCAGACTCATATTCCTCCTGAGTCCTGACATCAATCAAGGACGCCTTTTCTTTTTTTACTTTTTTAATAATTTCCACCGAATTTTCCTTGGTGACATTTGTTGTCGCATTCTGACCGAATGTTGTAGATGGCCGGCAGTTAATCAGGAGAAGCAGTAAGAAAAGGTATTTCATGGGTATATGATTTTTTATATTTTATTTTCACCTGTTGTGTCCTGGCCCAAACGCTATGGATAAACAGGTGCTCTGTCTGTCTTGAGTTTGCAGGGACAGGTACTTCAATCACGCTGCTCTTTTTCTGCCATCGCCCTCAAACGTTTCACAATATCAGGATTCGCTGAGGCCACATTTTTTTGTTCTGATGGGTCATTCTCAAGATCAAATAGAAGAAGGTCTGCTGCAGGGACTCCCGTTTTTATTCCCGGATATTGATTTGCCTTGGGTTGTTCGTTTTGAGCAATAATTGTAACTCCGTCAGGCCACACAGGGTCTACCCATGTAGAGTCGGAGGGGAGAGCCGGCGAACGCTCTGGGGATAAAATATGTAGTTTCCATTTCCCACTCCGAACGGTTTGTAACTTGTCCTTGTAAAAGGAAAACAATGCTTCATGAGGCGACTTTGCCTTACTACTTAGCAGTGGGTAAATATCCTTCCCATCAATTTTTACATTTTGTGGAATGTTGATCTTAAGTAGCTTTGCTAGGGTAGGGAATACATCAATGATTCCTGAGGGTTCTTTGCTGATATGGCCGGCAGGAATATGTCCGTTCCAGCGAATGAGAAATGGCACTCTGATACCACCTTCCCAATTTAGAGCTTTCATTCCCCGCAGGTCACCCGAACTTCCACCAAACCAGGGCCCGTTGTCTGAAGTAAATATGATGATGGTATTTTCTTCTAACTTTTCAGCCTTCAATTTTTCAAGGAGCTTCCCAACCGACCAGTCTAGTTCACGCATCGCGTCTGCATATAGATCATGTTTTGTCTCACGACTATAGAATTCCTCCGACGCTGTTACAGGCTTGTGTGGCATAGCATGCGGCAGGTAAAGGAAGAACGGCTTGCGTTTATTCTTTTCTATGAAATCAACTGCTGACTCTGTATACCGCTTGGTGAGCGTGGCCTGTACCACTGGATATTCTACTGTCTTTTCATTTTCGAGTAAAATAACTGGACGCATGTCATTCGAATAAGGTATTCCATAGTATTCGTCAAAGCCATGCCTTGTGGGTAGAAACTGTGGTCGATGCCCTAAATGCCACTTACCAATTATCTTTGTGACATAGCCTTCCTTTTTTACCAGTTCACTAAAAAGTAATTCCTCGCTATCAAGCCCCAGACTGTCTGATCCCCGAAAGGTCTGAAAGTTCGTTCTGCCTCCATTTGTTGGAAATGGATTGATTGTCAATTTGTGTCTATAAGGATATCTGCCCGTTAGCAAAGAGGCTCGTGTCGGGGCACAATATGGCATGGGTGTATAGAAATGTGTCAACATCGCGCCCTCGGTTGCTAACTGATCTATATTAGGCGTAAGCCATTTTTTCTGCCCATAAGACGAGAGGTCTCCGTATCCGAGGTCATCAGCAAGTATCAAGATTAGGTTAGGTCTAGTGTTCTGTGCATTAGCGAGCAGGCAAGATAATGACAGCAAAAGGCCAATAGATAATAGGATTCGTATTTTCATCTATCTTTAGAGACTTAAGGTTGAAAAGTAACTTTTTGTCCTTCGACGATATTGGTACTAACCTTCGGGCTTTTCCATCGAGGACTCGCTAATCCCTTTTCCCAATTACCAAAGTCTTTCTTAAGCTCCTCAACTTTTGCAGGCTGTGAACTGGCAAGGTCGTTTTTTTCGTAAGGATCATTCTTCAGATCATATAGGATGACCGTCTTGTCATTTTCATTGATCATTAATTTGAAATCCTTTTTGCGTATGCTTTTTACAAAGCCGTTACGCCAGTAAAGAATGTCGTGCGGATTTGACTTGTTCAGTCCAGAAAGATAGGGCAGGAGGTCGACACCGTCATACTTGCGGTCAGTCGGCAATGTTGTGCCGGAGGCCGATGCAAACGTAGGGAAGAGGTCAAGTGAGCTGACTGGCGAATCATATACTGTTCCCGGCTTAATCTTTCCAGCCCACTGAATAAACAACGGGGTCCTTATTCCTCCTTCATAGTGCGTAGTTTTACCGCCTTTCAATGGGTAGTTTAAGTTCTCATAGCTTCCATCGTAGAGACTAACTCCTCCTTCTCCAGGATAGTCCGCCCGATGATAGGTAGAGCCGTTGTCACCTGAGAATACAATTAAAGTGTTTTTATCCAACCCTTCGTCTTTCAACTTTTTGACTATCCTTCCCACTGCCTCATCCAGGCTGACGGTCATGGCCAGGACAATCCTTTGTTGTGGGTCTTTAATATGTCCTAACTTATCATATTCTTTCTTTACTGCCTGCAAAGGCGTATGCACAGCTCCAAATGGAATATATAGAAAAAATGGTTTTGCTTTATTCGTCTCAATAAAATTGACCGCTTCACGCGCGATTGCAAAGGTTTGATAGTCTTTTTCATCAACCAGTGCTCCGTTTTTAAATATCCCCGTCGCTATAGGATCACGTTTCCATTGATATTTTCCTGTTTTTGATTCATAATGATGGTAATGGCCCTTCTCGTCTTTATAGGTTACCAATGCCTCGTCATTTTCATCGGTGTAGTAAAGAGAAGAACCTCCATACCATCCCCAGCTATAGTCGAATCCTCTTTGGTGCGGACGATATCCATCAAAGAAGCCTGAATGCCACTTTCCGATGATTCCAGTGGTGTAGCCATTCTTCTTTAACAGTTCTGCATAGTTTATCTCCGAGCTTGGAATTCCCTGAGTCCTCTCATCCGGCTGGATGTTTTGTTTTTGCAAGGCAGCCACATAGGCAGCGCTATCTGCAGTATAGGCGGAGTAGGAGGGGTAATGTAAGTGATTTTCAGATCCAAATCTCTGCTGATACCTACCGGTTAAAAGTGCCGCTCTCGACGCGCAGCAGATAGGAGCCGTAACATAGTTTTGTTTGAATCTAACTCCACCGTTAGCAATGGCGTCAATGTTGGGTGTTTTGATATATTTGTTCCCATTAATGGATGGTACATTGTTGCCGAAGTCATCAGCAAAAATAAAAACAATGTTAGGCTTGGAAGCCTCATTCTTTTTGATTGGTTCGTTCTTAAAACCACTTATTCCAACTAGTAGAATTATCAGAAATAAGAAGATGGATGTGATACTTAAAAAGGTGTATTTGTTTCTCATAAGTAATTAGTAATAATTTAATTCTTAAAAATTTACTGGACGAATATCGCTGATAAGCAAATTAATACAGACTTTCAGGCCAAATAAGAGCCTTTTTAAAATGTAAATTCTATCAAAAAACT
>DASVUU010000636.1:0-1807 GCA_036386935.1 Cytophagaceae bacterium
TTTATACTGCTGCCAAAGTGACCAAAAAACCGTGCTGATATCTTCCGAGCTATCTCCTGAAAACGTAGTTACTTGAGAATCTAAATTCATATCCCTATCAAGTTGATCAGATGAGCGAAATCATGAAAAAATTCGGTAACTGGGAAACGAGCGCGTCTTTATAGAACCCATTTGAGATCTTTTCTGAAAAAATCAGGCAGACAAACAAGTCGTCTCACATAACTCAATAGCCACAAGAGGAGAAATCATGGGGCGATGGTGGCAAAAGACCCCAAATCCATATTGCACAAGGCTTACGCTTACAGCAATAGATCTCAAATAGGTTCTATAAGCAATTCTCAGTTGTATGTACTACATAGGTAGAAACACAAAATGTTGTATTCTACGGTTTGTAGTTGGAACCTAGCGAAAAGCTCACTGTACAAACAGCTTTACCTATAAGATCAACCATCCCTGTGAGTAAATCATTTTCACAGGTTGCCTGAAATGTGCTAGGGGGCATACCACCTATTAGATGACCATTTATCATCCTACCAACTGTTATAAAACCCGTTTTGCTCAGGCTCACTAAAAGTTGGAGCTTAGATGTATTAGGGAATAAATCTGTTATAACCCCAAAATCAATATCGTCATCTGACGGAGTTGAAAGACCAGATTCCACCACCTTATTCACCCAGGCTTGAATAGTGCCCGTCAATATTTCTTGTCCAGGTATCGTAGACTCTAAATGTAGAGGACCATTGGCCTAAAAGACCAAATTACTTGTTTTTTCTGGACGATCGAGAGAGTAATGAATAGTAACTGTGGCAAAAATTGTTGCGTATTTAGGGGTCTCTTTATTACTTAAATTACCTTTTTTAGCCCAGTCGAACGCCGATTGAAGCATCAGATTGCAATCCATTTTTTCATTCTCCTTTTGGGTTCAAATTCCAATCAAAAAACTTTCCGGTTAATAATTCCATCAAAATGAGCGTGGTACTGACTTTCTGGCTGATAATGTAATGAGTTGTTAGTAACTTTCGCTTAACTTTAATGGTTATTCCACAGGTATAACTTTTGTTAGCAATGAGTTGTCAGTCCCTTTTTTGAGGGACACTCATTTGAGGGACTTGACAATTCTTTGTCATTGTGATAAAAATTTTTGATACAAGTTTTAAACTTTAGACCCCACGTGTTTGTGGGGAAAGTAGAGGAAGACTTGTCTTGCGCGATCGCATCTTTATCTCTCTATAAAAGTACAATCGCCTCCCTACTCTTGCACCTCTTTCAGTCGTCGTCCAAAGCATCCGGACAATATCACTTTTCTTGCTGTTTGTCTTTTTTGCCAAGATATTGAGCAGTGTAGACATACTGTAGACAATATGTTTTTACGGTTACTCCGGCTTTTTTCGGGAGTTTGGTTTGATCGCCCGATCACCCTTCACTCCCCCCGTCGCCTAGCTCAAAGCCCGTACAGTCGATCGCATTGAAGAGCGCGATATTTGTCCACCTCATCACTGGACAAGTTACTGGACAAATCTGAAAAGCGCAACCGGGTGCGCTTCTTGGAGAGAATATTCTCGCAAGTCCAGGCGCTGAAAACTAAACGGTTACTCCGGCGCTGGAAAGGAGTGAGCGTCGATTAATTTGTCCGGATGGTCGTGGAAGTGGAGAAAGAGCAACTGATAAAAGCGTCTTTAAAGACGCTTTTCGCTGTGTTCGATCGACAGTCGATCGCGAGTATCGCCGTGTTCGGTTGCGTCGAGATGAAAACTAAGCGGAACACAGGAGGGAGCCTTTAGAGATAAACTCTCCTCACCCTGCTTTA